>NZ_JAQTUH010000018.1 GCF_028710345.1 Sulfuricurvum sp.
AAAACACGAACCCACTTTGGGGCTAACTATTTATTCATACCCAAAATATACTATTTTCCCAAAAATTCACTAGATAATCGGACATTTAAAATATTCTGAAATTAGAAACATCCAAGAAAATTTTACAGATCGACATATTTTTAAACATTTTACACCGTTTTTCTTAAAATAATTTCCACAAACGCTTTAACGGCAGGTTCATTTTCAAAAGGTACGTGTTGCCAAATGGTCATAATAACTCCTGCGGTGTTGATGTTAGAGTTGAATCCGAAAGGGGATCATTGCCGATTTTGCAAATCCCATCCCCTCGTAAAATCGGTGTGCCGAGAGATTATCCGCATCGGTGAGGAGGGTGACTCGTCGAATCCCTTTTTCTTTGGTGCACGTGAGGACGTATTCGAGCAAGGATGAGCCGATATCCTCTCCTCGGTGTTTCTCATCGATAACCATATCTTCGAGGATGGCGACTCTTCCTCCCAATGCCGTTGAAACAGTGTAGAGCAGATTCACCATCCCCACAATCTCCCCCTCTTTGGATGCAATGTATATCTCACCGATAGTTGAATCGTCGATGATTGTTTTCAACGCCTTCGTTTGATTTGCACTATCGGGGGTGAATTCGGCTTCTTGGGAGAAGAGCTGATCTAACAGGCGACACAAGTCTGGAATATCCTCTAGTGTTGCCGTTCGGTACGTGATAGGGGGCTCTTTAGAGACTGACTCATAGGCAATGAGGATTTTTTTGCGCTCAATCCCCCACCGATATCCGCTCATAGCACCGCTTTTGGCGATGACACGGTGACAGGGGATGAGATAGCCGATATGATTTTCACCGATTGCACTGGCTACTGCACGCACCGCTTTGGGATTATCGATAGTATTGGCGATATCTTGATAGGTTGTTAGCGCACCATCTGGGAGATTGATGAGGGCTTTCCACACATTGATTTGGAGGTTTGTCCCTTTGACCATCAGGTTGTATTTTTTGTTTTTGATAAAAATATTTTCCAAATAGGTTTGCGCTTTTTCATCATCGTGTTGTAAATTTGCATTTTCCCACAGTTCACTAAATCGTGTAAAAATAGCCTCTTTGTTTTTATCGATAAACCCTAAATAACAGACCCCTTTATCAGTGTAGGCGATCAATGCTTCGCCAAATGGGGTGAGCCCGAAACCGTAGGTGATGGTGACGTCTTTTCCTTTTTCTCTCCACTCTTTTGGGGTGACCCCGATGAGATTGACAAACAGCTCATGAAGTCTGCTGGAACTGGATAACCCGATATCCAGTGTACTGTCTAGCAGAGATTTTGACTCTTTGATATGCTCTTTGGCGTAATTTAGCGTCACGGAGTGGAGAAACTGTTTGGGGGTCACTCCAACATACTCTTTAAACACCCGCATAAAATGGTATTTGCTCATACCGATATTTTTAGCGATTTCATCGATGGAGGGCTGATCTTTGAAATGGGTGTCGATATAAGTGATGGCTTTGGCAATGAGATGATAATTTTGGTTTAATATTTCGAGCTCTTGCATAAATCGCCTTTAATAAGTTGCATAATTATAAACTCTAAAACCCTTCAAAAGAGTTTTGAGTTCCGCTTTAATCTCCATTTGAAGAGGGATGTTTTGTATGTCATCTAAAACATCGCAGATTCTATGCGCGATAAGGGTAAACTCTTTTTCTTTCATTCCCAGTGTCGTTAATGCAGCACTTCCTATGCGTATACCTGAGGTAGACGAAGCAGGGCGGGGATCGGAGGGGATTGAATTTTTATTGACGGTGATACCGGCATTTTCCAACGCCACACTCGCCTCTTCACCTGAGAAATCTCTCTCCATCAACGATACGAGAACCATATGGTTATCGGTTCCTCCGCTGATGAGCTGATACCCTCTTTGGTTCATAATCTCTCCTAAAAGTTTTGCGTTGCTTTTAACCGCTTTGGCATACTCTTTCCATGAGGGGTGCAAAACCTCTCCAAACGCCACCGCTTTTGCGGCGATGACATGCACCAGAGGACCACCTTGTATTCCGGGGAAAATAGCGCTGTCGATTTTTTTGGCTATCTCTTCGTTATTGGTCATAATCACCCCGCCGCGAGGACCTCTGAGTGTTTTATGGGTTGTAGAGGTGACGACATCGGCGTAGGGAAACGGGCTCATATGCTCATCCGCCGCGACCAATCCCGCAATATGGGCGATATCGGCAAAGAGTATCGCACCAACACGCTCCGCTATGGTTCGGAACTTTTTAAAATCGATTTCCCGCGTATAGGCACTTGCACCGCATACGATGATTTTAGGTTTTACAATTTCCGCGATCTGAGCTATCTTTTCATAATCCATTCTTCCATCTGCTTCCACTCCATACGTAAAAGAGTGGTAGTTTTTTCCTGAAAAACTGGGTTTTGCACCGTGTGTCAAATGTCCGCCGTGACGCAAATCCATCCCTAATATCTTATCGCCTGCTTGCAATAACGCGGCATAAACTGCTCCGTTGGCTTGACTACCTGAATGGGGCTGTACGTTTGAGTATGTGCAGCCGAAAATTTTACAGAGTCGATCTTTCGCCAGTTGCTCTACCTGATCGGCAAATTGACATCCGCCGTAGTATCGTTTGTTCGGATATCCCTCCGCGTATTTGTTGGTAAAAATACTCCCCATCGCCTCCATAACGGCAGGAGAGGTAAAGTTCTCACTGGCGATCATTTCCAAATGGGTTGATTGTCGCTCAAACTCATTTTGTATAATGGCGAACACTTCCGTATCTGCAACCGATAAATCCTCTTCGTGTATAAAACTCATGGTCTCCCCTTGTTGGATGGTTCGTAAAAGTTTAGCGGTTACGAATATCGGTTGCAATCCAAAAATTGCTCATTTACGATGGTATGTGAGCAAGATTTGGATTGTTTTTGATGAGCTAAAATTCATAAGAAATAGGGAGATGGAGTTTAAAACAAGCAATAGCTACATAATGAATTGTTATAGGTATCACCTATAGTTTTTATGACGCTAAATGGCTTCTCTTTAGATTGATTTCCAGATTAAACCCTACGGCTTTTGCGTACTCTATCAATGTGGATAAGTTTGGTAAACTTTTAGTATTTGGACTCTCTAATCTCGAAATATTGCTTTTTTTCGTGTGTAGCAGGGTAGCAACATCTTCTTGGGAGAGTTTTGCATCGAGGCGTGCTTTTATCATCTGTTTTTTGAGTGCAAAGATCGGTTCTAATGCTTCGTATTCTTCTCGTACCTCTTCATTTTTCAGAGCTTTTTCTTTAAATGCTTCAAAAGAAGGTCTATTTGTCATGGTTAATCTCCTTTTTTCGCTTTAATGCGATTTTGATCTCTTTTTGGGGTGTTTTTTGAGTTTTTTTAACAAATGAGTGGAGAATAATGATTTTCTTGCCACTTGCATAGCAAAAAAAGCTCCTTCCTATTCCCTCAGCACCTTTTGCTCTAACTTCGAAAAGTCCATCACCGAATGCATCAGTGTACGGTTTTCCGAGATTGGGACCATGTTCTTGAATCATCTCAAAGATGTGGAGCATTTTTGCCAAAATTTTGGCAGGAAAAGATAAAGTATCTGCTTCTACAGCCTCGTTAAAAAACTCAATTTCCCATTTCATGTAGCTATTATATCAAAAATGATAACTTTTTAGAAGGGAAAGGGGGCGGCTATAAAAAGTGAAGATTAAATACATGTCCCCTATTGTACTATTGTATTGGGCGTAGATAAAGCTTAACCAAGCGCGTGACCCAACTTTGGATAGGCATCACGATTGAAGGAGGGATCCTTCTCCCAACCTTGCTCTTTACATAAATCCTCTCGGAAGAGAACACTTTCCCAATGTTGCAGTAAATCAACGGTTTGTGTAAACGCCGATGGGAATTCATCGAAGCTCACACCAACTCGGTCACACGATTTCTTCTTATTGAAGCGCAACTGCTTTGATTGAGCAAAGCGAAATAAGTCTCCTGTAGGATCAACTGCGTGCAGAGATTCGACTAGGTAATTTGCCGAGCCAAGCCGTGCGTCCGTCAGTATTGGATAATCATGTTGAGATAGCCATTCACGGGATGTCAACCAAAGGGCGCTGAGGTCGTGTTTTCCTAGCAAACGCTTATCTGCCACGGGATCTTTGTCTGTGACCCGCTCAAAGAGAGCCTTTAAGCAAAGTTCTACGGTTTGCCTAGCGAGGTATAAGACTGGACACATCCAGTTACCTAGTTGCTGTGGGTCAAGTCGTGGAAGTAACTCAACCGTAAGAATTTTAAAGTCAATGGCTGCTTCTGCGTAGCCGATTGACCCATTGTGATTTTCGACGTAGTAAACCAGAGGTCGTTTTGGCGGTTGAGGGTTGAGCGCATCTTGCCAAATTTCACGGTGATGTTCATCTACCTCCCCGGACTGGGTAGGCTCAGTATATTTTGACTTGTGACTGTGGGGAGGTAACATGTGAAAAGCCTTACTATTTATTCATACCAAAAATATACTATTTTACAAGAAATTTCACTGATAGGTAGACATTCAAAATGCCCTACTATTAGAAACATCCAAGCAAAATCTTAAATATCAACATATTTTTAAACATTTTACATCGTTTTTCTTAAAATAATTTCCGTATCCTGTATCTTCAACATATGAATATAGAGTGGCAAAATTTACCAAAAGAGCGGTACGATACTCTTATTAAAAACATAGATGAGACTATTGCTAGGAGAGAATTTCATGGATATATTAAAAATCCCCTTTGTCGAAAAAGTGGGGATAGAACAGGATGAAAAAGGTTTAAAACTCATCTTTCGCTCAGATAACCTAAATCATATCGCTACCGTACACGCAAGCGCACAATTCACTCTAGCAGAAACAGCAAGCGGTGAGGCGTTGCAGAGACTTTTCCCCGATTTGGTCGGTAAGGTTATCCCTTCACTCTAGCAGAAACAGCAAGCGGTGAGGCGTTGCAGAGACTTTTCCCCGATTTGGTCGGTAAGGTTATCCCTGTGTTGCGCGATTCACAAATCAAATTTAAAAAACCGACCACCGATACTATCCATGCGATAGCTACCATAAGCGATGAAGAGACAGAGACATTTAAAACGGGATTGGATAAAAAAGGGCGTGCGATGATTGGTGTCGATGTTGAGCTAAGAGATGAGAGTGAAGTTGTGGTGTGTATCGGGAGATTTACGTGGTTTGTGCAAGTTTTAAATGTTTAAACTATATTAATTAATAAAATAATAGTAAATAACTTGTAATTTATCCTAAAAAGATATATAATTAATAAAATATAGGTAATTGGCAGGGAGAATTAAGAAATGAAATCTTTGTTCAAAATCGATGACTTGCTCAAACAAAGTAATAAGGCGGTGCGTAATGAGCGTATTGCTTTGGGGCTGACCCAAAAAGAGTTTGCCAATTTCGTCGGTTTGAAATACGCGACTTATCGCTATTTCGAACAAGAGGGGAAAATCTCTTTAGAAAATTTTCTTTCTATTTTAAATGCCATCAATAAAAGTATAGAGTACAAAAAGTTTTTAGATGGTTTTGAATATGAGAGTGCGAGAGAACGGGCAAAATCTGATATAAATACCCCGCAAGACAATATGACAAAGCCTATCGTACCGCCGTCACAAAAGCAGATTACCCTCGATAAACAGATATTCGGTAACGAGCTGTTTTACAGTGCCGAAAATGGGCATGTGTATGAAGTCTCGACATTTATCACGATTATGTTAGGACACTACAGTGATGAGAGATTGGTATTGCTTTTGCGTTATTTCGGTGTTGAGAGATTAAAGTCTTATATTCTGAAAGAGAAAAATATCGATTTATTGCAAAAGTTCAATAAACATATATCGTATCTAAAGAAACGAGTCTGAGATGTTGGAAAAAACGAAGCAGTGGTATCGTAGTCAAATCGAAAATTTGGTCTACGAAGTGTATCTCGAAAAGTTGTATGCTGGTGCTTTAAGATGATTATCCAAAACAGCATTATCAATGACATCGACGAGATTTTTAGACTCTATGCCATCGCTACCGATTTCCAAAAGTCCAAGTTTTTCGTCCATTGGCCGGAGTTTAAACGGGAGTTGATAGAGACGGAGATAAGGGAAAACCGTCAATGGAAGATGATGATTGACGGACGAATAGCGTGCATCTGGGCGACGACGTTTAACGATCCGCAGATATGGGGAGAACGTGACCGCGATCCCTCGCTCTATATCCACCGCATCGCGACCAATCCCGATTTTAGAGGCAATAATTTTGTCGCTCAGATCGTAGCGTGGGCGGAACAATATACGCGAGAAAATGACAAAGGCTACATTCGGATGGATACCATCGGCGAAAATATAGGACTGATAGAGCATTATAAAAAATCTGGGTTTGAGTATCTAGGGTATCACAAACTGGATTCTATCGAAGGATTACCTGAGCATTACGCACTGGCGGATGCGTGTTTATTTGAGAGAAAGATAAAAAAAGAAAAACAATGTTAAATAATATCTTGAATTTCATGCAAATTACAGAAAATATAGCCTCATCTGGACAACCTAATGAGTCTGAATTTACTATCATTGCTGATGTGGGATATGACGTTATTATTAACCTAGCTATGCCAAATTCAGAAAACGCAATACCCTTTGAAGGTCATTTAGTCACTACGAATAACATGATTTATATTCATATTCCTGTTCCATTTGATGCGCCAAAACTTTTTCATCTGCAATCATTTATCAACATCATGGAGAGTTTTTCCGATAAGAAAGTCTGGGTACATTGCGTGAAAAACTATAGGGCATCAGCTTTTTTATATCATTACTTACGTAAATCCCATGGTTTTAATATAACAGAGGCACAAAAAGCAATACTTCAATCATGGGAACCGAATGAAATATGGCAACAGTTTATGAATATTGATTTTAAACTAGTTTAAATTGTTTTATAGAGAAGGAAGGATTACCATATGAATAACGAAGAACAAACTATTAAAGATAATATCAAAAATACCTTTAACAACGTAGCCAAAAGCTATGATAGAAATCAGCAATTTATACTATCAGCCAAAAAAATGGTCGATATGATCCATTCTGAAAACGATAATTTGAATATTTTAGATTTATCGACGGGGACAGGTCATATCGCGATAGAACTTGCCAAAAAGTTTCCTAATGCAAATATTTACGCTGTCGATATTTCCGAAGAGATGCTCAATATAGCCCGATTAAAGACAAAAGAACACGGTATAAACAACATCACTTACTTGGTTCAAGATGTGGAAAATTTGGATTTTGAAGATATAAAGTTTGATTTCATTACGTGCGGATACGGGCTGTTCTTCTACCCAAATATGGAAAGAGTTGTAATCGATATTTCTGAGCGATTGAGTGATGAGGGGAAATTCATTTTTTCAACCTTTACGGATCAAGCATTTCAGCCATACTCTAAAATATTTTTAGAGATGTTGGAGAGAGGTTACAATATCGCACCGCCGAAGCGGATAGAAAAAAGACAACTCACTACGCAAGATGAAATAGAAACGTTATGTACCCATATCGAATACGATAGTTTGGAAATCCATGATATTGAGATTGTGTTTCCGATGGAGATTAATGAATGGTGGGAACTCCTTAACAGTACGGGATACAAGGGGTTATTAAATCAATTAGAATCCAATTATTCTCAATTTGAAAAAGAATATATAGAGCATTTACAATCAATTACAAAAGATAACTGTATCGATTTTAATGCGAATAGTCTGATTTCTGTTGTTAAAATGAGATAAAATGAGTGTTATTACCATTTTTACTATTATCGCATTATGTCTGATCGGATTGCTCCATTTTTATTGGGCAATGGGGGGTAAATTCGCAGCTCTACAAGCGATACCGACAGAAAATGGCAAGCCATTGATAAATCCGGGAAAAATAGCTGCTGTTATAGTAGGAATAGCTTTGTTCAGATTTGCTTTTGTTGCTTATATGCTCTATTTTTATGATTTGTCTTCGTCATCTTATCGGGATTATTTTATCATTAGCGGGTGGATTCTATCGGGGATATTTATACTTAGAGGTGTCGGTGAGTTTAATGCGGTAGGATTGTTTAAAAAAATAAAATCATCTGAATTCGCCTATTATGACACCCGTTTTTATACCCCATATGCGTTATTTATGGGGTTGGTATTCGCTGTTTTGGCGTATGCGGCATAATGTAGATTAAATTTTTTTTGTCAGATCAAATCCAATACGACGGATACACCAGCGATTTTTTGAGATTGAGATAAATAAGTGTGACGATCACTAATATTCCATAATAATGAAAATTTAAAACATAGTGAGAATGAGTAAGAGTTCAGTGTTTGAATCCCTTTATTTCAAATAAAGATATTTATGTTTCAAAAAAACTACCACCACATAGCTTCATTAATCATTAATAATTCAGCCATATAAAGTTTATATGAGTTACAATCTATTAACTTGAAATTTTGGTGAAAGTATGAGTTATACAAATAGTATTAATAGCACTCCTATTCCAGAAAAAAGAAATTTGGCTATCTTTTTCATAGTCCTTCCAATAACATGGTGGCTTTTGTGGGTTGCTTCACATAGTAGTTTTCTCTATATGTTTCTTGCTGCATTGGCTTATTCTTTATTGCATAACACAATCTTTTCTTTGTTGCATGAAGCTGCACATGGTGTTTTATCAAATAACAGATTACGAAATGATTTTTTTGGTATTGTAAGTGCAGCTACCTTTCCTACTTCATTTACGATGCAAAAAATTGCTCACTTGGGGCACCACGAGCGTAATAGAACCGATAAAGAGCTCTATGATTATTATCTCCCTTCTGAGTCAAAAACGGTACGTAATATTTGGATGTATGGTGGTAATTTGTTCGGCTTATATTGGTTTATGATCCCCCTGAGCAATTTATTGATTCTCGTCGCTCCAACCTATTTTACTTCTGAACGTTTCATTCATGGTCCTGCAAAAGCACTTGGATTTGAATCATATCTAGAAGAGATTGCTCAGTACTCAATCACACGCATTTGGTTTGAATGTTTACTGGCTCTTGGATATCAAGTGGCACTCTATTATCTGCTGGATTTGAGTTGGCAGGGGTGGTTATTATGTCATTGGTTCTTTGCTCTGCATTGGTCGGCATTACAGTATGTTGACCATGCATGGAGTCCACGCGATGTAATCAATGGTGCATGGAATCTTAAAGTGTTGCCTATTTCACGTTTGTTGGCATTGAACTATCACTACCATTTAGCACATCATCGTCATCCTCAAGTTCCATGGATTTATTTGCCTCAATATGTTAATGCTAATGAGCCGCAACCGACTTTTTGGTCTATTTATTCTACGTTATGGGGTGGAGTTAGGCCTGCACCGCCGATGTCTTCACCTGCACAATTTCCGTTTAAGGCTCAAGAATGAATGAGTCTATGACTCGCGTTCTATCGACAGAAGAATATAATACTAAGGCTATATGGAAGACATATGGGTATTGGGCTTTCTGGGTAGGGATTGCCTTTTTTTCTGTTTATCCATTTTGTAATTGGCTTAGTGCTCAACGTGCAAATCTCTATCATCTATATTTGAGCACAGAGTTATCTATACCTTTTGTCCCTGATTTCATTTGGCTCTATATGTCACTGTATCTCCTTTTTATTCTCCCTCCTTTTTTCTTGGGAGTCTCGCAGTTGAAGTTGTTGGGTAAACGGATTATTTTAGGTACC
Organism: Sulfuricurvum sp.; assembly: GCF_028710345.1. Lineage (NCBI taxonomy): Bacteria > Pseudomonadati > Campylobacterota > Epsilonproteobacteria > Campylobacterales > Sulfurimonadaceae > Sulfuricurvum > Sulfuricurvum sp. Next base: position 9,751 of record NZ_JAQTUH010000018.1, read on the forward strand.
CTCATTAGTGGAGTGATTTTTTTGCTTTTTCCATCACAACTGGGATTTGAGCGTGTTATTCCTAATGGATTTTATGGTGACATGTTCACCAATATTTTTTCTCTCGATCTTCCTCATAATATGACACCGTCATTGCATGTGGTCTATAGTGCATTTATTCTATTGGCAGTGGTTGAGTCATCATCAAAAAAATCAGTTCGTATGATGATGTTGTTATGGTTATTGTTGATTATGATCTCAACACTACTGGTTCATCAACACCATATCCTTGATATCGTGTCGGCAATGGCGATTATGTTTTTGGTTACGTCAACATTCATTAAAGGAGAAAAAAATGTTTAAATGGGTTTTTATAATACTGGTGTCCCTGGGTGGGTTTAACTTTCTTTCGGCTGCTACCGATGAGTCGGATCATGCAATTCATGAAGAGCTTCGGGGTGTTCTTGGTGGGATACAAAACGCAGTTAATACAGAACACTATGATCAACTTGCTCAATATTTTCATAAAGATATGAGAGTTACGACCAGCAATCAAGAAGTTCTTAATTCACATGAAGATATTACAAAGTTTTTCAACTTCTGGTTTGGCCCGGGCGGTGTTTTAAAAAAAGTTGAAATGAAACTTGATGCCGATGCTTTGACAGAGTTTTATGCAAATAAAACAATCGGAGTTGTTCGCGGGTCTGGAGTTGAGAATTGCTATTTATCCGATAGCCGATTTTTCCCGATGAAGACTCGTTGGACAGCTACTGTTATTAAAGATGATGATGGGAAATGGCGAATACTTACGTTGCATATCGGAATAAACTTTTTAGATAATCCGGTGTTAAGTGTCGCTAAAGAAAGTGCAAATTATTTTGGGATTATCGGTGCAGTTGTAGGACTTTTGATCGGGTTGTTGATCGGTTTTTTTGTATGGCGTAAGCGCAAACTTTTGAGTATATAGGCTACTGTGTTAATGAATCAATATTCTACGTATTTTAGAGATATACACTCATTATCGGAAGAAGAAATAAATGCAATTGCAACATTGTATCTTTGTTATTACGATGGCTCAGATCAATCGATTGTAGTGTCTGATTTGAAAAAAAAGACACAAATTTTGTTGTTGTTTCATGCGGGGGTAATGGTCGGATTTACGACATTCGAACTTTACGATCGTATATGGGATGATCGGCTGATTAGTGTTATATATTCAGGGGATACGATTGTTCATCATGAACACTGGGGACAGCAGGCACTGGCTTTTGCATGGATACGTTTTATTGGTGAATTAAAACGGGTGGTGCCACTGAAACCGATCTATTGGTTTCTGATCGTTAAGGGGCATCGAACCTATAAGTACTTACCGGCATTTACTAAATCGTTTTATCCTCACTGGTCCATTGACCGTAGTGATTTAAAACCGCTTTTGGATTTTCTTGCAAAAGACAAATTTGGTGAATTTTACGATAGAAACAGCGGTATTATTGCCTATGAGCGCTCTCGCGGACATCTAAAAAGTGATTTTGTTTTACCATTGAAAAATGAGACGATGAAGCCTTCGGTGCAGTTCTTTTTGGAACGTAATCCGAAGTACGGGGAAGGGGATGAACTGGCCTGTATTTGTGACTTTGATGATACAAATCTTAGACCTTTCACCAAGAGGATACTTCAGGAGTGCAGTATGGAGAAAACCGCTTGAAGCAAATAGATACGGATTCATTACGAAATAGCCAAGAAGAATGGCTTATGGAATGTCTAAAATGTAATGCTATAAGCCGCTATGGTAGAGATTATCGATTTGAAGAAATAAGTAGCATTAAAATGTATCAAGAGCATGTACCGATGGTTGATTATGAAACCATTGAACCATTGATAAAGCTAATGGCGGCAGGGGAAGCAGATGTATTGTTTCAAGGCGTTCCCACTGCCTTTGAAGTGACCGGAGGCAGTACAAGTGGGGGAAAACTAATCCCCTATAGTGAGAAAAGCTTTAAAGATTTTCAGAGTGCGATTTTACCGTGGTTATACGATATTTCGCAGCGATACGGCATTAGCGGAAAAGCTGCTTATTGGTCTATCAGTCCTGCCTTGCGGCGTGCTACTACTACCGATGGTGGGATTAAAATCGGTGTATCGGATGCGGAATATTTGGGAGATGTTGCCTCCGGATCTTTTAATGATTCTCCAGTTGTTCCATTATGGGTGGGAGAGCTGTATGACGTCAATAAATGGCAAGTAGCTACACTGTATTGGTTGGTACGATACAGAGAACTTGAGCTAATTTCCGTTTGGAGCCCAACATTTTTATTGATGCTTATGGAAGTTCTCGAAGAACGCTCTGCGGAGCTTTTATCCCTTTTTACAAAAGGGGGTCTGATAAATGAACATGTATTGTCTCCTGATGGGGATGCTTACGAACGATTGCAGAATTATTTGGTAAATAAAGAGAGTACGACGCTTTGGCCGCATATCAAATTGATTAGTTGCTGGCAAGACGGCTCATCGAGACCGTTTTTTGAACGATTGAAGCATCGATTTCCTCACGCCTCATTTCAGCCAAAGGGTTTGATTTCAACAGAAGGTGTCGTCACTATGCCAAATGCGGATGGGTTACCATTGCTTTCACCCGCCTCTGGTTTTTATGAGTTTGTAGATGCTGATGGGAATAACCATTTAGCGCATGAGCTTACATCCGAAAAAATCTACGAAATTATTCTAACCACTTCCGGTGGGCTATATCGTTACCGGACAGGTGATATGCTACAGTGTGAAGGATATGAAAATAATTTACCAATATTACGTTTTATGGGAAGAAAAGGGATCGTTTCGGATATGGTTGGTGAAAAATTGAACGAGGTTTTCGTTCGAAGTGCTTTGCAATCTATCGGAAGCTTTTCAATGCTGATACCGGATAAGAGGATAGCTCCCCATTATATTCTTCTGAGTGATTTACCAGACACCCCTGATAAAACAATAGAGGTGGAAAAAAAACTGATGGAGAATCCACAGTATGCGTATGCGCGAAAAATAGGTCAGTTGGGATCATTAGAGCCTCTCATCATAAAAGATGCCATGCTCTTGTATATCGAGTATAAAACCAATACTGGCAGCCGAGTCGGGGATATAAAAATACCCTCTTTAAACAGCGATGATGAGTGGCTCCGGATTATTAGAGGGAATAAAAAATGAAAATAGTACTGATCTCTCCTAAAGGACCTCTCTACCGACACAGAGGGGGGATTTTTAAAAAATCTCTTCGTTATCAGCCCTTAACGTTAACGACATTAGCTGCACTGGTACCTGAAGATCTTAATGCCGAGATTCAACTAATAGATGAAAGTATTCAGGTGATTCCTGAAAATCTTGAAGCTGATATCGTTGGAATGACGGTGATTACCGGTACAGCAAAACGGAGTTATGAACTGGCTGCACAATTCAGACAACAAGGGATCTTTGTGGTATTGGGTGGTCCACATGTTACTTTGGTCCCCGAAGAAGCGGCTGAATATGCCGATGCTATTTGCGTCGGTTATGCCGAACAGAGCTGGCCGCAATTGTTACGAGATTTTAAAGAAAAACAACCAAAACATAGATACGACCAAGACAGTACGTTTACCCTGGAAGGTTCTCCGTTTCCCAAGCGCGATCTTTTTAATAAACACTCATTTTTGACCCAAGCTGTCTTTGAAGCAACACGTTCTTGCGCTCATCATTGTGATTTTTGTGTAGCTCCGAGTGCATGGGGAAGCAAGCAGTATCAGCACCCTGTTGACTGGGTAATTGAAGATATTAAACGACTCGGGCAAAAGAAAATTATTTTTGTGGATTTGAATCTAATTTCCGATAAGGGATACGCTACAGAGCTTTTTACACAGTTGATACCGTTGAATATTCAATGGTTCGGATTATCTACGGTGCTGATTGCGCATGATGATCATCTATTGGAACTGATGGCACGAAGCGGATGCAAAGGGTTGCTTTTAGGTCTTGAAACGGTTTCGGAAACAAGTTTAAAAGAGACTCATAAGCACTTTAACGCATCGGTCAATTATTATGATCTTATCAAAAAATTGCATGGGCTGGGTATCTCAATACAGGGGTGTTTTGTTTTTGGTCTCGATAACGATTCGATCGATGTTTTTGATGAAACAGTAGAGTTTGTTCTCGAAACCGGTATCGATCTGCCTCGTTATGCAGTGCTGACCCCTTTTCCGGGAACTCCGTTGTATCAAAGACTCAATGATGAAGGGCGAATTTTGACCCGTGATTGGGAATTATATGACGGTCAGCATGTCGTATTCGAACCAAAGCAAATGAGCATGGAAGAACTTCTTCTTGGGCATGAACGAGCATGGAAAAAAACATACACCTATTCAAATATCGCCAAACGTTTATGGCAAGCGAAGAACTTTCAAGCCCTCGCCATTACTTCAAATCTTGGGTATCGATTTTATGCCAATAATCTTGATAAGTTCTATAACTGCGATTGGCATATTCAATCTATGATGCCCAATCCGCTAGCCGGATTTGGAACAGAGATAAAAACGATGAAGCGTTAAGCGCGATGCATATCACGATCATTCATCCGGCAATAGGGCATATTAAAAATGAACGCTATATCCGTTCTTGGCAGATGGAACCTCTACCTGCAGCTGCTATTGCCGGATTGACTCCTGATGATGTCGAGATTAGTTTTTATGATGATCGTATGGAGAAGATTCCTTTTGATAGTTCTACCGACGCTGTGGCTATTTCCGTTGAAACTTACACAGCCAAGCGGGCTTATCAAATAGCAAGTGAATATCGCAGAAGAAACATTCCGGTTATAATGGGAGGATTTCATGCAACACTGCTTCCTGATGAAGTTGAACAGTATGCCGATGCAGTCCTTATCGGCGAAGCAGAAACGATTTGGAAAGAGGTTGTTTTAGATCTGAAAAATGGAAGATTGAAACAACGGTACAAAAGCGATGAACGACCATTATTATCGGATATACGATTAGACCGTTCTATATTTAAAGGGAAACGTTATCTTCCGATAGGATTGGTGGAGACGGGGAGGGGGTGTCGGTTTTCATGCGGATTTTGTGCTATTGGATCTTATTTTGAGAGTACCCACCGTACACGACCGATTGATGATATTATCAAAGAGATAGAATCGCTTAAAAAAGAGAAAAATATTTTCTTCTTTGTGGATGATAATTTTATCGGCAATATCAAAGAGGCAAAAGAACTTTTACGCGCACTGATACCGCTTAAAATCCGATGGATTACCCAAATGAGTATCGATGGAGCATTTGATGATGAACTTTTGTCACTGCTGAATGAAAGCGGGTGCAAAGGGGTTCTGATCGGATTTGAAAGTCTGGATGAAAAAAACCTCAAATTGATGAACAAAAGCTTCAATACGATGCATGGGGGGTATTTTAAAGCCCTTGAAAATCTTCGCCGTTATAACATCCGCATTTATGCCACATTTGTCTTCGGCTATGACCACGATACGATGGATTCATTTGATGAGGCGGTTGATTTTGCAAAAGAGCATCAGTTTTATATAGCGGCTTTTAATCATTTGACTCCCTTCCCAGGCACTCCACTTTATACTCAGCTTGAAGCACAGGGGCGATTGAGATTTAAACAATGGTGGCTTGATGATAATTACCGCTACAACGATTTACCGTTTTCTCCGCTTACTATGCTGCCTGAAGAAGTGACCCGCCAATGTGTTGCCGCACGGCGCAAATTTTACAGTTTTTCTAGTATTTTCAAGCGGATTTTCGGCAAAGCTAATCGAAGTGACGGATTCATGTTACGCAACTATTTGCCGATTAACTTTATGCACCGCAAGGATGTTAGTAGCCGAAACGGCTATCCTCTAGGAGATGAAAACTGGATGGGTGAATTGCTGATGGTGAAGAGATAATGGCAGAGTATCGAATCAAGGATACACTTTATCGTCTCGCTACGCCTAAAGACGATACGACGCTCAAACGTCTCCTGCATGAGAACCCTATGAAATCGTGGGTCAATATTTCCACGGAACGTGAACCGTCTTATTTCGACGGGGCATCATTGATGGGGGAAACATATGCTCTCATCGCCCATGACGCCATCGTTGAAGAGAATATTATCGGTATGTATTCGTGTTCGTACTTACCGGTTCATATTGACGGCAACCCTGAAATGATCGGTTATTTTGGAGGATTACGTGTTGTCTCTGAATTTAGGCACAAAATCCACTATATCAAGCATGGGTTTGAAGCCCTAAAGAAAATCGTCCCTTTGCGTGGGAGTGTGCCGTTTTATTTTACAAGCATTGCCAGTGAAAACACTATAGCACGTAGATTACTCGAAGCAAATATGAGTGGGATGCCCTGTTATTCGCCTGTAGGTGAGATGACAACGATGATTTTTTCGGTTAATCAAGGAAAAAACGGAGGGATACTGGTTCAGGCCAGATCAGAAGACATTTCGGATATTGTCTCCTATTACAATAAGAGAGCCTCATCCTATCAGTTATCCCCGTATTTGAGTGAGGAATGGCTGCAAAATACTGCCGGACATCTGGGATTGGATATTAGTGATTTTTGGCTACTCAGAGATAAAAATGGAGTGCTACGTTGCTGTTTTTCTCTCTGGGATCAACGGGCGTTTAAACAGAGTGTTGTAAAAGGATATAAAGCTCCGCTCAAGCATTTACGAATACTTTACAATTGGTATGCACGAATGACCAGACGGGTGGAATTGCCTCTGTCTGGAAAAGCATTGGACCATCTCTATATTGCATTTTTTGCTTGCGATGCCGATGACACTGATTTGGCTGTCAATGTACTCAAAGAAGCTGCTTATATAGCCCGCGCAAAAAGGGCGACAAGTTGTGTGATGGGGATGTCCTCACACCATGTACTTTTACCAATTTTGAAGCATACGCTTAAGTCTGAAATCTACCGAACGCAGATCGAGGTAGTAACGCTCAATGGAGATGATCAATACACGAATATCTCTGAGCGAATAATACAACCTGAAGTGGCACTTTTATGAAACTAAAACACATAACACTTATACGTCCAAACATGGGCGATTATCGCTCAAACGATGCATTGCCACCACTCTCTATCGCGATCTTGGCTGCACGTACCCCTAGCGATATTGAAATTCGCTTTTTTGACGATCGTATTGAAAGTATTCCTGAAGACGACACTCCTGATTTAGTGGCACTAAGTGTTGAAACGTTTACCGCACGCAGGGCATACGAAATAGCCAAAGGGTATCGAAGCAGGGGCGTGCCTGTCATAATGGGAGGATACCATCCGACACTAATGAGTGACGAGGTTCTTGAACATGCGGATGCCATTGTAATAGGTGATGCAGAAGAGTGCTGGGAAAAGTTACTGAATGATTTTAAAGAGGGAAATCTTCAACAGCGCTATAGTGGAGGCAATGGACACTCTTTGGATGATTATCGAATCGATCGCACTATCTTCAAGGGTAAAAAATATATTCCTGTAGAGTTGGTGCAATACAGTCGTGGATGCAGGTTTACCTGCGAATTTTGTTCGATTGATGCTTTTTATAAAAACAGCGTACGGGTTCGACCGGTTCAAAACATTGTAGAAGAAATTGCCACTTTGGATAGAAAAAAGCTCCTTTTCTTTGTGGATGATAATCTTTTCAGCTCGAAAAAAGAGCTTTACGCACTCCTTGATGCCATCACACCCCTTAATCTCAGATGGTCATGTCAAATCAGTATCGATGCGGCACGGGATGATGCACTGCTGGACCGTTTGGCGGAATCGGGATGTATTTTTGTTCTCATCGGCTTTGAATCGCTCAGCGAGGAGAATCTAAAGCAGATGGGGAAAAGTTGGAACAAGGTGAGTGGTGATTACCTTGAAATTGTCAAAAAATTTCATAAAAGGGGGATGGCGGTTTATGGTACTTTTGTATTCGGTTATGATCATGACACCCCCGAACTCATTGAAAAGAGTTTGGAATTTGCCCTCGAAGCAAAACTGGAAATTGCCAATTTCAATCCATTGACCCCAACTCCCGGTTCAGCACTGTATGATCGGCTCAAGAGTGAAGGGCGGCTCATCCATGAACTGTGGTGGCAAGATCCGTCGTATCGTTACGGTGACGCTATCTTTTCACCCAAAGCGATGAGCCCTGATGTGTTTTCCGAAAAATGTTTTGAGGCTAAAAAACGGTTTTATTCATGGCGTTCCATAGCACAGAGGCTTTTGCTCAGCGATACAAAATTTAACCTCTTTAGATTTGCTATGGTCGCATTAGCTAACATTGTATCGCGTAAAGAGGTGTTGAAAAAACATCATCGGCATCTGGGAAAATAGCATGAAAATAACCTTGATAAAACCAACCATAGGACGCCTTGAACATAGTCTTTATGTCGATGAGGGACGTATGGAGCCATTGATGCTCGGTGTACTTGCCGGACTCACTCCTGATGAACATGAGGTGGTTTTGCATGATGACCGCATGGAATCAATCCCCTATGATGAACCGACTGATTTGGTTGCTATCACCGTCGAGACCTATACAGCACGGCGCGCTTATGAGATCGCGTCAGAGTATCGCGAACGTGGTGTCCTTGTTATTATGGGGGGGATGCATGTTTCTTTGGTTCCCGAAGAGGTGCAGCAACATGCCGACAGTATTTTTATCGGTGATGCAGAAACCTTATGGGCTCATGTCCTTGATGATGTTAAACACAATAAACTACAAAAGGTATATAAAGCTCCTCCCGGCATCGGTCAAATCGGAGGAGTGAAACCCAGACGGGATCTGTATAAAGGCAAAGGCTACCTACCGATGTCGTTGATGCAATTCTCACGCGGTTGTCGTTATGAATGCAATTTTTGCGCAGTCAGCCGTTATTTTGATAAAAAACATTATATACGTCGTATTGACGAAGTACTAGAAGAGATTGCGCAGCAAGATCGAAAGTTTATTTTCTTTGTGGATGATAATATCGCTTCTCATAAACATGCACTCAAAGAGCTCTGCCAAGAACTCATACCGATGAAGATAAATTGGATCAGTCAGGCAAGTTTGGATATAACGCACGACAAAGAGATTATGAAATTGATGGCTGATAGCGGGTGTATCGGTAATGTCATGGGTTTTGAATCGATCACGCCTGAGAGTTTAAAAGATGCAAAAAAAGTTTCAAATATTCGCGGATTTACTAATTATGAGCGTGAAATCGAAATACTGCGTGATCATGCGATGCAAACATGGGCCGCATTTACTCTCGGGTATGATAATGACACCTATGATTCGGTACTGGCGACGATGGAGTTTGCCCGAAAAAACAAGTTTACCTTTGCCGCATTCAATATTTTAATGCCGTATCCCAATACCCCTTTATACGAGCAGCTTGAACGTGAAAATCGACTCTTGTATGATGGAAAATGGTGGCTTCATCCCGAATATCGTTTTAATCAAGCAGCCTTTGTTCCCACTCGAATGACGTCCGATGAATTGACACGGGCTTGTCATGAGGCACGAGAACAATTTAACAGTATCCCATCATTGCTGTACCGATTTTCCGATGTAAAAACCAATCTAAAATCTTTATGGCGCGCTACAAATTTTCTCCGCTATGCACTCTTGTTCCGAAAAGAAGTATATAAAAAACACCAAATGAAATTCGGACTTAAATGATGAATAAAAAATTCTTTACTTACTACCAATACATCGGTCCTATTGTATTAACACCGCTTTCTTTTTGGCTCTGGTGGCATACCTATGAGGGTAATATGATATTGACATTGATCGCATGGCTAGTACCAGTGCTGTTTGCGTATATCGTTCCAGGAATCGGTACAAACGTACTTAAAGTGTGGGAGTTTAACACGAAATATCGGTTGGGAAGGTTTAGACCCCATCACGGGTTTGTGTTTGGCAGTGCAACATCAACCCTAGCATGGCTATGTCATTCCCAAATGGCAGTAAATATGGTTGACGTATTTCAAACCGCATTTATTTTGGCTTCTGTATTGGGATTTTGGAACGTAATTTATGATATCAAGGCTATTAAAGCAGGTATTTTAATCGTCTATAATCAACCTTGGGCTGAGGGTAAAGATGCCGAAGCCATCACTATGGATTATGCGCCTATATTTTTTGCTGGATTTGGTTTAGTTTATGGGTTTGGACTAGGGGTTGCAGAATTACTTTATGTGAAAGGATTCATGAATACGACTTTTTCAATACTATACATTACTTTTTTACTCGGGATTTCTATAGCTATTCCTGTCGTTCTTTACCGAAAACGTTCATTACGTAAACATGGGCATTTAGGGTGCAGACCTATTCAAAAGAATGAACCTGAAATAGTTTTATAAGATGCATTGCGTAGATATTTTTCAATATAATTTATCTTATGTTAATTATTAACGATGATGATCGGATTTCAAATCAGTTATAATAAATACTGCTGTAGTTGTATTTATTATAAATATATTGAGCATTTTTCTTTAAATACTGTTATGGCAATATTATTAATAATATTTTCCTAAATACTTGCTATAATACTGCTAAGACAATATTATTTGGAGCTGAAATGGCCAAAAAAATTAGAAGAACCCAATTCCCTATTAGGGTGAATACTAACAATATTGATATTGAATTTATAGGAGATGCCATCAAGGCACAACGTACCGGTTCTGGGTTCACTCAGCATGCCGCCGCATTGTATTGCGGAGTACCTGTTGAAGTCTTCACCAAACTTGAAAAAGGGCAGTCAAATATAACACTCGCCAGTTTCCTTTCAGTAGTGAATGGATTGGGGCTAAAAATAGCGATTACGGAGGAATAATCATGGAACAAAAACTTGATATATTTTGCTGTGCGAACAAAGTCGGTACATTAGCCTATGACCCGGTTAACTCGCGTTTTTCACTCCGGTATGACCCGGACTGGGAAAAAATAGGGTACCCGTTATCACCGAATTTGCCGTTCGGTACTGCAATAGATCCGAAATCGGTATCGAACTTCATCGATAACCTTTTACCTGAGGGCGAAGGATTGGAGTTTGTGAGCCGATTCTTCCAGATATCAAAAGCCAACAAGTTCTCGCTTATTTCTGTAACCGGTACTGAAACTGCCGGTGCGATTTCATTTGTGCAAGAAAATTCCGGACTTCCGGAAACAACATTTCGAGAGATAACTCACGAAGAGCTAAACGAACGCATTAAAGACAGGGGCAATACGCCTATTAATCTATGGGACGGTACTATCCGCCTTAGCCTTTCCGGTATGCAGGATAAACTTCCATTGGTTGTGACTGATTCAGGATATGGAATAGGTGAGGGAGAGATAGCATCTACCCACATCCTGAAATTCGGAAAAAACAGTGAACAGCATATTGTGATCAATGAATACATCTGTATGCAACTTGCTCAAGCTTGTGGGATAGGTACCGCAAATACAGAAATCCGGCGCTTTAATGGGGAGCCGGTTTTATTTGTCGAGAGATTTGATCGGAAACCGGATGTTGATACATCCGGAAAAGCGATCGTTAAAAGATTACACGTAATTGACGGATGCCAAATGTTGGATATGTCGCATCAATACAAGTACGAGAGAGCCTTCGGTGGTGACAATCATGCAAGACTTGGTGTTAGCTATAAAATGCTTTTTCAGTCACTCAAACATTGTGAATCACCGATCATCGCTAAACGATCGGTATTGCAATGGGCAATCTTCAATTTGTTTGTGTCGAATTATGACGCACACGGGAAGAATATTTCATTTCATATAACCAAAGCAGGAACATCGGTTGCGCCGGCTTACGATATAGTCAATGTTGCATTGTATCAGGACTTCGCGCAGGAATACGCAATGGCTATTGGCGATGAGTTTAAGCCTGAAGATATGAGCGCATATGAGATGGCATATTTTTGCTATCTCATAGACATCAAACCGCGCCTATTTGTTATGGAAGCGGAGAAAATTGCCGGTTTATTGCTGGAACGGATTGAAGAGGTTTGTAAGCGCGTTGAATGTGTTGAAATTCCGGAGGAAATGTTCATTTCCAAGCTAAGCAACCATATCATTGAAAACACGAAACGGATATTGGCTATGCTCCCCATGGTCTCATCTGCTCACAAAAGCCATTTGAAAGAATTTGGCGAGGTGTCCAATGGATAAAAGATGAATTACCCATACAGTACGGTATATATCTGATTCGTCAGAACCCATGCCGAGTATGACAAAATAAACGCAGAGGAGATTTAAAAGATGAATATTTTTCCTATCCGGACAGAAAGATTACGATGCAGCATTGGCACGTATTGATATGTTAATGAACGCTGATATGGGAACACCTGAAGGTCGATATTCTTGTGACATTGGATGAGGCATATGAAGCTAAACAGGGGGGCTGAGAAAACGGAATATATAGTACGTTAAGAGAAATGACCTGTTTTTAATAAGAGAGATTAAACGACTTGAATTTGAAGTCGTTTCCCCATTGCTGCTACTGCACTCTCTATCGTTGCGAGTGTGATTGAGGTATTGAGTGGATCAAGTAAACGGTTGATTGCTGATCGGCTTGTGTTCATCCGTTTTGCCATTTCAGTTTTGGTGATGTGCTCTTTTGTCATTGTCTCTTCAAGTTGGAAGGCGATTATACGCTTAACGGCAACCGCTTCTGCCTCAGCAAGCATCCCTTCGTCTTGGAGGAAGTCATCGAATGAACTCCCGATACCTTTTTGTAATTTCATTGAATCTCCTTTAGGCGCTTGAGCGCTAAATCAATCTCTTCTTTTGGAGTTTGCTGAGTCTTTTTAACAAACCCATTAAGAAGAACCATATAGTGATCGATGATGGTAAAAATTACCCGTGCAATCCGCTTATCTGAAATGCTGCTTCGCACTTCATAAAGTTTATTCCCAAGAGGACGCGATACCGGCATGCCGATCGGCCATCCGTATTCAACTGTCTTGATATCGTTACCAATGCTTTGGCAATCTTTAATACTGAGTGACTTCAGCCATTCACGTACTGGTTCATTACCGGATGGTGTTTGATAAAAGACGACATTGATTTTTTTATCCATACGCTATTGTATCTTTTTTGGTACGATTTGTAAATCGATTTGATCGGAAGCCGGAATCCATCGATAGAGGGTTGCCAGTGATACACCTAGATCTTTATCCACATCACGTGGTGGTACGCCACTAGAGAGTAACTTTTTACAAGTATTCCCTTACGGGAACACTTGAAGATTATAGGCGAAGCAAACCCGTTTGATAAGGCTTATGATCAATATTTCCGCAACCGCACTATTTCTCTCAAATCTCACAACATTTTAGTTATCAATGCTTGAGCTGTATGCGATGAAAGTCGCACGTACAGTTCTTAGGGGAGGATGCCACGGCGAGGTGGTGTTCTTACCCGACTAATAAGAAAATATTCTTAATTTTATTATGGATTAAACAAGTCCTAACCTAACAAGCTGCATATGTATTTCTGTACCAATTTTAGTTGCTTCACTTTCACTAATACCGGTATTTTTAGCTCTCATTTTATAAGTTGAAAGCTTTACAGCAGTGGTATTAATAATGTATTTTGCACTCTTTTGATCAATAAGATTTTTCTGAGCGACTACCAAAAAGTCATCGATGCTAAAATTGGAACTCTTCCCGTTAATCGTAGTAAGATGCTCTTTGACGACTCCTTTGGAATACGTAACATCATACGCCGGTGCAAGACGCCATTGTCCAGTGCGGTCCATCATAAATTCAAAGTTTTTGGGATGGTCATCCACATTGAACGATAAGGCATTGAATACCATCCGCCGAAACATTTCTTCAACATCACTTTGACTTTTCGTGATCAGATTGGTTAATTTCAGAAGTTCCTCATACGACATTACTTGCGCTACACGGATATCTTTATGCATCAAACCGGCCGCACTGCATACATGGATTTTTTGGTCATGCTTATCTCTATCGTATCGCTCGAAAATTAGGTGGTGTTCCCCATTCTCTTCGATCAATGTCATAGCAGGTATTGTAATCCCACACTCTGACGCCAGTGACATATGAAGGTATTCTAATTTTGTTAACTCAATACTTTCGTTAATACCATCTGCATTAGGGTATGACTCATCAAATTTCAATATTGAACGGACAAATCCATCTTGAAGTGTGCCGCTATTGCTTCTTATTTCGCCAGTTTGTTGATTGTAAGAAATCAGTAACTTTGGTCTAGCACCGCCTATGGGTGATGCATTATTGACGATATTCATAAAATCTCTGATCGTTGTATTTTTTATATCATCCTCTAAAACAAGGCGCATCTCTTCTCGTAATTCTTTTGCACTGAGTGCGATGGCTGCTTCCATAATGTCTTCATGTTCTTTTGGTGCATACTCTATGGCACCCATACCGCGATCGGCGATGAACGTTAGCTTTTGCAGCAAGGTCACTTTATCGCAATCTTCCCCTTGTCGCTCAAAATAGCGATCAATAAATGGCATTCCATGCTTATCGGGAAGAGATTGAAAAAAAACTCCACTCATCCCATGATAGTAATCAAGTGAATCAGGATTGGTATACGCACTGGTGATTTTTTTGGTATTTAATTTCAGTAGTGAAATTTCAAGTCCGAGAGATGTAAATGCAGAGTCGTATTCGAAATAAATTCTTCCCATGTGCATAATCATCGACCCAATCTTATGCCCATAAAGATAAGCATCGACTTCTAAAGGTTTACGCATGTTATTTCCTTACCCGTTTTGGTAGAGGGTTTTTATTGGCAGCTTCTCGGATGTCGTCGAGACTTTGGATCTCATCATAGGCTATCAACCCTTCCAAATTCGAAATCATGTCTAGCGCATATAATACCTGTACCAGTGATATCAGACTGATTTTTTTCTGATAGATGAACTTTTGATAGGTAGCAATCGAAAGACCGGCAAGATCACAAAGGTCTTGTTGTCTCAGTTTTTTTCGCTTACGCGTTTTTTCGATAGTAACAATGAGTTCTTCAATGAATTCAAAAGGTGTTTTTAATTCAATCATAAACATCCAATAGTAAGTATTATTTAGTATAAATAAATATTGAACATATTATAGTATGTTTTATATAAATTGTAGTCAGTGTGTTTCTTTGTCAATATAATTATAAAAGGATAATAAATAATTTGATTAACATAAATTATCTAAAGTAGATTTGTCTGTCATATAAGAATTATCCCTTCAATATTATCTCCATTGAACTAAAAAAATTCTCTGCTTTAGGTGCTTTGCTCAATTGTAAGTTCATTTCAATATGCTAAAACGTTACGAGTCTTATTTGTTAGACAAAAAACATGGATTGAATTACATAAACTACGCCATTGACTTACTAATAAACATCTGATACAATTATCCTATGGAAATAGCTGAAACCACCTTTTTTACCCGAGAGATTACCCGTATCCTCTCGGATGAGGAATACAAAGAACTTCAAACTTTTTTGGTGGAACACCCTAAAAGCGGAGCGGTAATCAAAGGATCAGGCGGATTGAGAAAAATTCGCTGGTCCGTCAAAAACAGCGGTAAAAGCGGTGGAATACGAAACATCTACTATTATCATGAGGAAAACAGTCTTATCCTTATGATCTATGTGTATGAAAAAAGCAAAACATCCGATTTATCCCCAAAACAAATCGAGATGCTGAGAAAAACTTTCATGGGAGGTTTATGATGGAAGATTCAATGTTTAATGACTTACTTGCAAGCGTTGGCGAGGCAAAACAGATACTGCAACAAAAAAAACAGCCGTCACGTTCATTTATGATTGATGAACCGGATGCTAAATCTATACGAGCACGATTAAAGCTTACTCAAGATGAGTTTGCAGGACTATTAAATATCAGCGTAAATACCTTAAGAAACTGGGAACAAGCACGTCGTAAACCAGAAGGTCCTGCACGTGTATTGCTTGGAATTGCTGCTACTCATCCGGAAGTGTTTGCTCACTAAAATATAGGTGTCCACTTTACGATACAATTGTGCTATGCGCCACGCTGAACCCTAGATGAAGTGTACAAGCGGATTCATCATAGTGTGATTGGATTGTTGCAAATGTCATTTCAAACTGATTAACATAAGATAAATTATATTGAAAATAAAAGGTATCAAGTAAGGGTTCCCCTTCCGGGGAAAGCGGTTTTCATATCCTATGCAGTATGCCATCCAGCAGCGACAATATTCATCATTGCTTGATTG
>NZ_JAQTUH010000019.1 GCF_028710345.1 Sulfuricurvum sp.
AAAACAAGTGTTTAACGTCACTTTTCCCAATCCGGCAAAAGCTATTGAAATATCCACAAATATCTATACGAAAAACCGTGTCGGATATTGATTATGTACGAAAAGAAAAGAATAAGGTTTTCCGACATCTTAAGAATAATAAATACTTTAAAATACTATTTTTTCCAAATTTTGTAGCTATTTGAAATAAAGTTGTTTCAAATGTGGTATCATTGGACTAGACAAAATCAACAAAGTTTTTAACATGAAAAAAATCAAGACAAGAGATGAGATCACACGTATCATAGATACATTACCTGTATCGCACGAATTCACGCTATCTAGTCTACATTTACCACTAAATTTGAATGAGAATACCTTTAGAACCGTCACATCACGTCTGGTCAACCAAGGAAAACTAACTCGAATTCGACCAGGACACTATAAAAAAACTGACCGATTCGAGCAGTATTTGTTTGTTTATGGAAGCATGAAAAAAGGGTTTCAAAATCACGTCCGATTGATAAATGCTGAATACATAGGAGAATTCACTACTGTAGGAAAATATGTGATGTATGCAGACATTTCCAATCTTTTCCCTTACGTTCTCGAAAATGAAAAACGTTCTCCAATCCACGGTGAACTCTACAAAATCACTAATGCAGATGAATTCAAATCCATCGATGATCTTGAAGGAATGCCAACTTACTATTACAGAAAACAGATCAGTGTCGTATCAAAAGAAAATAAACAAAAAATTTCTGCATGGATTTATTTCCGAGGTCTTAAAAACCCTACTCGTTTACGTCGTACAAATCCGCTGTCCGTATGGAAAAAAGAGCTTGCACCTACCGTTAAAAAAGAACGTTTAAGTGCTATGTTCTCAGTAAAACGTCATCCTAAAAATCCTCCAAAAGAATTAGAAGAAATTTTCAGTTATGGCGATGACGGTATGATCCATCTTTCTCAAATGAAAAAAGGTTCATGCGTACCATTTAAATCATTTCAAAACATTACATTTATCTGAGGTCATATGAATAAAGTGAGCATTATCGACGAGAATAAAACTTCGCATTTTGAATTTTCGAAAAGCCAAAAACTTGAAGCACAAAGAAATATGCTCATGTTTGAAAACCCTTTGGATAAATCTATTATTGATTCGGGGATCATCGGAGGGGCTGAATTTGAATTTTACATTAATGCCTTTGATCTTGAGCATTTTGACGAAGAGTTAACAACCTTGCTCGATGATTTGAGTCGTATTACGGATCAAGACATTCTCTGCAACCCTTTTAAAGATTTTACACGCAGCAAAGAATACGATAAACTCATTATTAAACCTGATTCATCGTTACGTAGTTATACCTACGGTCTTGAGATTACAACTCCAATTGTGCCCATAGTTCATTTACCCTATTATCTGGGCCACATCCTTTCCATAATTCAAAAAAGAGGCTACATTACCGATACTTCGACAGGTTTACACTTGCACCTTTCCTGCCCCGAAAAAGAAAGTAAGGATTTCGATTTTTTGGGATTAATGCTATTGCTCAATGCAAAAAAACTTTACGATTCATGGCCGCCCCGTCCAGATTATTCTAGAAATGTTATGAATGTTTTAAACTGCCTTGATTTCGAATCTGCCTCAGGTAAAAAAGATGAAGTAGGCAGAGGATGGTGCATCATTCGTCCCGATTATGAGGATAAAAAAAACCATATCGAGATTCGAACGATGGGCGGTGAAAACTATCAAAGCAAATATTCTGAGCAGATTTTTCCTGAACTTCGTACAATCCTGCAATCTTATATAGATATTCTAAATCATGATGCAGATGATCAGTGTGACCGTCTTAAAGCTATGCAGAAACAAAAGGTTAAAACTCATTCTGACGAAGACCAAGCTAAAATGTACGATACATTAACAATTATTGGGGTAACCCAAGGTTAAGGGCAAAATAGCACAAAGATTCAGATTTTATTTATAAATTAACTCGGGTAGGAATTTTCCTATCCCTTAACCTTGAAGTGCGTCATACAAAAGATGCTCCATTCAAAATAATACAGATAGGCTAGATATTCAATCTTCATTTTTTTTCATCAATAAGTCCATTGTGCTAGGTAAAATTTCAGACAATATTACACCTATGCTACTTTGGAGGGTCATGCCCCATATTTCTATTTGATCTAAAGTCAAACTTTCTTGATTTTCTACTAAATAGTCAGGATATAATGATTTCCCTATCTCACCTAAACTTGAGATAATACTGATATACTCGTCGGGATTCGATTCTTCATACTGACTTAACATCTCTTGGATATCTGTCAACATTTTTAGAGCTTCATTGAAAACTTCATTTATGAGTATATTTATGTCTGATACGTATTTTTGCAACATCTCTTTACCTGTTTCAGTTGACGAATCTGGACACTTCTTGAACTCTTTAAGATGTTGTAAATAAAGCATCAATTTTGAAACAGAATCATAAAACATCTGTATCATTTCGGTTTCTATCGACTCAAAAAGAAATACCCCTAATTGTTTCAATTCATCTGAAGATATTTTTTTAGGAATATGTCGTAACGGATTAAATTCCTGATTAGAATCCAAATGAATCATACTCATAGTTCTCACTGAAATGTACATCCCATTTATACAATAGCCCTGACAAACTGGAACAAAACATATATGCGACCAATACCATTGAATGACGGTTTTTGAAAAATCCGTTTGTTGTCGAACGAATTCACTTACAATTAATAAAATTTCAAAATGGCCTTGCCATGCATTTAGGGCTGAATTATCCTCGACTTTGATCCATAAACACGGTTCTTGATTCAAATCACTCGCTTCTAAAATAACTGAACACTTCACACTGGTTTCATTATTGTCTGAGTGTTGAAGCAATTGTGATAAAAGTTGTTTTTTACGTTCTACAAAACGGCTATAAAATTCTCGTTGCGGATTTTTACTCTTGATGTTCGAATGATTGATAAAAAAATACCAATTTTTTCCTAATGCATTTATAGCTTTCACTTCTGAAGATTCTAATGAATTCAATCGTTGAGTATCGACAATATGACCAAACAGTGTTTTAAATTCCTTCTGCAACAAGTAAAGAGATTCTTTAGCATCTGAAAAATTTAACCAAGACATCCTTATATCATTGATCGAGAATCCTAAATCTTTGAGTTTGTTTTTATTTTCAGATTGTTCTTTGCTTGATAATTTGCCAATTGCTCCGTTAATATCAAAAACTGTAGCCGCTTGCGTAAAGAATGTTCCAAGGTTATTCAAATAATTACCAAGTTTTTTGTGTATTTCTGCATAGCGAACTGATGCTAAAAAAACTATTTCTTGTTTTATTTCTTGTGATGTATTTAATTGTATATGCTCATCAGAAAACCCCCATGGATCAACAACACTTCCCACCAATAAATGCTTTTCTTTAAGCCTTTCAGCTAGTACTATCCATTCTTTGATCTTTCCACTATGTCGTAATGGATCAACATTATTTTTACTTCTGAAGTACTGATTCGTCATGCTGATAGTTGCTTCAAATTGAGTCATAATCTCTTCACGTATTTCAATGATACCGTCAACATATTCTTGCCACGTATCTGGACGAAAAAAGTTATTGATTATTCTGCGAAACATCGCATTAGCAGCTACCAAATCCTGAAGCGGCAAGTTTTCTTTAGGAATGTGTTTAGTTGTATCATCATGAGTTAAAAAACCAAATAATATATGACCATAACCTTGTGTATCATAACGACTTTTTTCAGGAAATAATTGCTGTTGGTAATTGATGACACGCATCGTCTTTTCATGGATAATGTTTTTACTGACATCAGATTTTTGAGTTTCCTCGACTCTCAGGTCCAGAGCAATAAAATGTGCTTTAACAAATTCATCTTGTATTTCGAGCTCACATACATACTCTTCATTTTGTAAACGTTCTACGCTTTTTATTCGATACAATCCAGTCCATAGTGTAAAATAATCAGGATACGCATGATATAAAGCTGTTGTTACACGCCCAATTGTTTGTAATGATAGTGATGGATCGTACTCTATTTTAGACCAATCCAATTCGATCGTAATATTTTCATTCAGCCCACATTTCCATAACCAAAAGCTGATACTGGCAAAAGCAGACCATGCAGTATTTGAAGATGGTATCTCTTGTATTGGTGAAAAGTTCATAAGCCATTTTTTCAAAATATCAAATTCAAAATGAGCTATTTCTAAACGTTCTACAATTTCTTTGCATTTTTGTCTTTGATCTTCTGACATAATCGGAAACTGTAAAATTGATTCCCAAGGGTCTTCCCCTGCTTGCGTTATATTAGCACCAAGAGTTAATACAAAATTCCCTTCTGGAGTATCATGTATCTCTCTTATATAGTCAACTCTCTGTTCAATAAATTCACGAACAGACAACCATATCAAAGCCCGAACAACACCTTCAGCAGATTCCCAAGAATTCGGTTTAAATCCATCTAAGATTTTCAAAAGTTCATAACGTTGCTCGAAATGCATTAAAAAAGCATACAGCAAAAACAACCCTATATCACGTGGATGTAATAACGGCAATACAACTTGAACTTCTCCAATCCAAGGAGCATACCCCTCATCAATTAACAGAAGTTTTAGTATTTCTGAGCGGATAGGGTGAATAGCCCTTATCCATTGAGCCGAATCATCCAATCTCAACATATACTCTGATTCAAGTCGCTTCAAAGTTTTTTCTGGATTTATTTTGAACTGTTTCACAACCTCTTTAACGCTGAGTCTAGCACCGTAAGACGTGCCGATTGCAACCGCTCGGAGTAAATTGATTGTTTCATCCCCAGGTAATGTTTCACTAATCAGCTGGCTGAGCTGTGCTTGTAATCGTTCCTGTAATAGTCCACCTTGTGTAACTAAATACACAAACTCAAGAAGTGGTCCATTTCCACCAAATTCTTCCCATGCTTCTGTAAAATCAAGATGCCGTTTAACCAATCCTCGTTTAAATAATATGTTGAAAATTTGTCGTGCTTCTTCGTGATCGAATTGAAGTTCAAGCTCATTGAAAGAAAATTCTACTCCGTGAACTTTTGATTGCTTCCAATCTTCTTCTCGAAGTGTAATCAGAAGCTTTATGTTCTTATTTTTCGACAAGGCTTTGATTAGTTCTTCCCATCCAATATCTGAAGCTGAAACATCCATATAGACAATAATAGGAGTATCTAATGCCTTAGTATGCTCCAATAGAGCCAAAGCACTTTTTAAAGCATCATGACGGTTTTCTACAGCCTTGATCTGAAAACGCCAAGTATCTGGATAATAATCTTTTAGATATCGAAATGCCAAAGTGCTTTTACCTTGTCCAGACACACCATGGATAAATAGTACATTATTTTCTGAAAACAGCCTATGTATTTCTTCTAATTTTTTCGGGCGGATTACGTCAAAATTTGCTTGAATATGAGAAAAACTTGCAGCTTCTCCTTGATAATAACCATCCTCCAACACTACCGTATCTATTCCATCTAATATTTCATCTATTAACGGTTGAATGATCGTAAACCATTGATCATGATGAGCTTTTCTTTCTGCTAGAAAGCTACCAATATTGATAATTTTTTCATGCAGCACCGATCGATCGATTTTTTGCTGTGTTTCTGATGCAATATAGATCCACATATTTAGTAACTCAAATGCTTTGTTGGAGTCTATACCTGCGAGAGAGTCTTTTAGTTTATTCATAATCTCGTCAACAATTTTTGTTTCATCAACCGACTCAGCATGAATTGAATCAAATAAATGTTCTAATTCTTCTTTTCTTGAGGTTATTGATTTATCTTCAAATAACTTTGTAATGACTTGACGGCGTTCGGCTCCATTAGCATTACATGCAGATTGAAGTTCATGGCCTATGGGTCCAAATTTGATAATTGATAGTTTTACACCCGGATTAGAAATTAGTCTTTGTATTGAACGCTCAAAAAATGAGTTTTTAAAGTTACTCAATACCAGATTTGAATCGCCACTTTTTACTTGGATTGCTTCTATCAAATTGTGTCGAGAATCATAAACCGCTAAATCTTCGGCTCCTTCCGGTTGAAAGAGATATTTGTCGTGAGAAGTGAGTATCTTATAAATTACATACAAAGCCTGTAATCGAAATCCTCTGTATGTGTAAGTTGCGTTATCAAGAGATATCAAAATAATTTGCCTTTTAAAATCTACTAGTCAAATATGAAACATCAAAAATAGGATAATTTTTTTTTTTTTGAAATAAAAAATAACTCACCTACAATTTCTTGTAATTCTTTCAAATAATCTTTTCTCATCAAAAGATCACATCCTTCCAACTTCGCAATATTTGAGTCTTGCCCCACAAAGGAAGCACCATTTCCAATAAGTTCACTTCTCCAGCATCTAAATTCCAAAACAACATCATTATTACCGTCAATTGCCCTTAAGCCACTATTAGATAAATCTAGTTCCAACCCTAAGTCAAATAATGTAGCACTATTAATCCACAAAACATACTTTGGCTCAATCGTATTGTATTTTTTACAAAATCCAATTATTCTCTCTTCTTCTGGATGATAAAATCTATCTTGCCATATCAATGACGATGGTATATATTCAAAGAAAGGACTTTTGTTTTTTAAAGGAGTCAGCCCTTCAAAAACTATTTGCTCCGAATTATTTTTACCGTATTGACCCAAAATTAATTCATTCTCAAATCTTGCGATTCTTACAAAATCACCAACTTCACCTATCTCTACTTGTAAACCTTCATTTATTTCACTAGGTTTTTTTATAGCTGGTCTTTCAATCATAGAAAATTTTATCGCTATAAGTGATTCCATATCAAGCTTAAAAGAGATGTCATAATGAAATTCATTTTTATGATTCTGAAAAATATATTTATTAACTTCTTCAAAAATAATATTTTCTAAATTAATATTGGAAGAAGATATTTGATGAGATCTATTAGCAAAAGTTTCAAATATTTCTTTATTTTTCTTTATTTTCTTCTGTATTGATTCTTTTACTACTCTAGTATCAATACCCAAATGCTCTAAATATTGTAGATACTCATTAGTGTTAATTAATTCTTCATACATCATATAGCCTAGATAAAAATATAATTATATTGTTGTGGATATACATATTTTCAAGCTGTTGCGCTTTCAAAATATCATCAAGGATTGAAGAGAAGAAATCTCTTTTACTTTCAACATTCAATGTCAATATTTCTATTAATCCAGCAATCGATAAATGAGGAAATGAATGTATATTTTCAAAAAACCATTTTAATGGTTTTCTCAATAATTCTTCTTGATAATTTAAAAAGTAATTGATAGCAAAAAGTATTTCTCGTTGAACTTCAGAATCCAAATTAGTCATTTTCGAAAGTAAGATTACTATGGCAAGTTCATTGTCACTCATTTCTTTCAATCTATCATTTTCAACATCACTCCAGTCAAATTCATTTGTATCAGGTAATCTATTTTCTAAAAACTCAAATGCAGTTTTATACATCGATATAATATCGGTATCCTCTAATCCGGCATATTCAAAAGCTATAATTAAATTTGCCGTAGAATGTCTACCATAACCTAAATTCGAAAAGGTATTAAACAATGTTTCGGCTAATATCTTTAACACTTCTTCTTGATTGATTTCTACCGCACTTTTCAAAGATTCTTTATTCACAAACTGTGAATACCAACCATCTTTTGAATAAATAAAAATATTCACTAAAAGAAGTATTTTTGTATCATCCTGTATTCTCAGATTAGCTACAAAATGTCTAAGATTTTCAAAATAGTTTTCTCCTCTTGGAAATTTTTTTTGAATTAAAGGCATTAAAATAGATTTGCATATTACATCTTGATTCTTTTCTAATAAAAAGAAAAAAATACTATTAAGATCTTTATCTGTCAATTCATCTTTTCTATCAAAATATGAAACGATTTCATCAATTGTTTTATCTCTTAATGAATAATCATTAATTTCTAATACTTTATTTATTTGTTCTCGTAAAGTATCATTGAAACGTCTAAAGGCAAGGTTGTTATTTTCTTCTTTCTCCTTGACCAACATAGATAAATTGAAAAGTTTTTTCAGTACTTTTAACTTTTGAATTGTATTTGATTTTAACGATTCACGCGAGTTATTCAAATCTCTTGACAATAGATTAATAAGTGACTGTTTCGCTAGTTGTTCATCGACTGCTTTAAGAATTATGATATTGTCAGCCAAATCATTTACATAATCATCATTATTATTCGTTGGGGATAATCTGTATAAAAAATTCAATATAACGGGATCTATTTCTTTGCTAAATTGTATATAATCAACAAACATATAATCAAGCTTCCAAAAATATGTATTGTTTAACAATTGATCTAATAAATACATTGAAGCAAGTCTGTAGTCAACTTTTAAAAACTCTTCAAACCATTGAATAGTCAACCACCTTGTGTCTTTACCATCATCAGTGTGTTTCATAACCGCATCAGTTAAATATTTTAATTTTTTTGCATATTCTTTCGCGACATCCTGATTTATCTGATTTATAGACCTTAAAGGCTCGATAATTTCAGATAAGGTTATGTCTTTGTGAAATGTATAGCTTGTTGTTAAATAGACCGCTTTTCCAAGTTCTCTTATAGCATTTTCATTGTCATTTATTTTTGCATAATAAATTGCTTTTTTTAAAGAATATTCCAAATGTTCAGAATAATTTTCTTCTTCTGATTGATCAAACTGTTCATAGTTATCGATAATAAAATTGATATTATCTTCATTAATATATTTCGATTCTATGATAGAAATTGTGTTATACGGAACTTTATTTAAAAAATTTATTACCTTGTACCAAGTATCTTTTGTCTTGATATATTTCAAGCCCTGTTCTATAGTCAAGTTGATTAGCTTCGCATTTTGGTGGCTAATATCTGTGAATCTTGGTTCACCTTTATAAGCTTCTACATCGCTTCCCAAAAATTCAAAATTTGCAACAATTGCATTTTCAAGCTCTTGATAATTCCTGAATTTATCTTTATTAATATCTATTTCGATAAGAAAATTTCTAATAAAGAATTTAAAAAAATTAAAAGATAAATTTCTTGATGGAATCGTTTTTTCAAATTTTTCCAGTTCGTCTGGGTTATAAAATGCGTACTCTCGAACCAAAGAATAAAACTCACTTAAAACGCCTTCTTTTATATAGCCACTTGTAAAATCTAAGTTCAATGCTTTTAAAACAGTATGTCTTTTCTTTCTTGTAAATAAAATCCTTTGTTCACACTTTGTTCTTCTGAGAATATAATTTATTCTTGCTGCAACAAGTTCCTTATTACCTGACTCCAACTTACTGTATAGTTCAAGTATATAATCAAACCCAATTTGATTACATACCTCTAAAATAAAAATTGGAAAAAAGTCTTTTAAATTATTATCCATAGAAAGCTCTTTAAACTCTTCATCCAAATCAATCTCTAAAGCTATCAACGAGCTAATATAATAATGATAATTTTCTAATGGAATTTCCTCTTGAAAATAATCTCCAATCAAATCCCAATTAGGAGTAAACCTATTTTTTTGAGATATATAAAATGCTTTTGCAATTATTTCATTTGTGAAATTTGCTACTCCATCAAAAAAAAGCATTTCATTAGCTCTTTCAAAACCATAAATCAATCCAACAGCTTCAAAATATAACTCAAATTTTTCTAAAAATATACTGTGATATTCCTCAGATATCGTGGTGTATATCGTCCTGTTTAATTCGCTGATGTATATAAATAGTGACCAATCCAATGACTCTCTAGCAACAAATAAAAAATTGTCATAATTGATTTTGATTGCACTTTCTGCAAACCCATTTAATAAGCTATTAGTCAAAAAGTCTACTGTTGCATACTCTTTAATCTTTTCGTAGGCTTTTAATTTTATGTAGTATTTTAGTAAGTATCTATAGGATTTGGCTTTGGTATAGAATCCTTGTCCTTCCAACCAAGTAACAATATCTTGATAAATCTCATTTATATTTGCATTTGCTTCAAGCTTTTCAAGATTGAAGCTTCTAAAACTGTCATGATAAAGTTTTATCCCACCTCTTGAAATATTTTCAACTATGACTGGCAATAAAATTTTCAAATCACGGTCAAGACGATGTGAACGAGGAATTATTTCACCTAATTCCATTTTTGTGACAGAAAATTCTAAACAGGATAAAGTATCTACGGTATCATTATCAATTTTGGATGTCAAATATGCATAATATGCTTGAAGATTATAGTCATATCGAGGAAGTTCATCTATCGCACTTAAAGTGATTTCTTGATTGATAAGAGTTTTTATAATATAAGTTAAATAAAGCGGATTTCCTTCACTTTTTTCAAAAATATATTCTGATAACAATTTATTATCCAATAAACAATCTGAAAAAGCATATTGATTCATCAGTTGAAGAGTATCTTCTACTCCCCATTTTGGAAGTCTGTATTCTATATAGTCAGATTCTTCAATAAGTGAACGAATTTCGTCTACAGGCTGTGAACCCAAAATGACATAGACGTTTTCAGGTAACTGAATTTGAGAAATAAATTCTATTATTCTTGTTTTATCTTGCGCCAATGTAAATGAGTTTTTTAAAACTCTATCAATATGGTCTAATCCATCGATGATTATAATTAACTCTTTGTCGATATGAGAAAGAAGTAAATTTAGTTCATCTATATCAGATGCAAAAAGATTTTTTTTGATTTTTTGTAAATCAGGAAATCTTTTTATAATATCAGCTACTAAATTACCAAAGAATACGTCAGAACTGACTCTTTTTTCAATATACTCATCTTCTGTATCAGTAAAGCAATAATGTCTGATAACATTTTGAGCTGTATCATTCAAATAATCAATATAGTTAGTTAAAAACCAAGATTTACCACTTCCAGGTTCACCAATCAACAGCGTTCTTTTATTTTCAAAAACTTGACTTTGAAAAAAACAAAAATTTTCATTATTTTTAATATTTTTAGTTTGATCAATCTCAAATTTTTGCTCAAGATGACCAAAATCGGTTTTCACTCTTAAATCTTTTAATACGTCCTGAACAGAAACTTCGGATGATCTTGTTCTATACTCTCCTACTTTTTTTGCTAAACGTTCTAAAAAATCATTTATTTGTATATTGTCATTAGGGTATAGTCCAATTCCAAGTTTCTCTGCTTGTTGATATACAATATTCTCTAGAACACCGGGGTTATCAAATCTCAAACTCGCTTTAGGTAATTCCAATTCAATTATTAGCTCATCGCAAAATTGTTTAAACTCATTTCTATCAATTTGATTCCTACTTATATACTTTCTTAAATTCTCCCACGTGCTTAATGGCAAAGTTCCCTCTGGCCATAATATATCAATATTTATTTGAAATATTTTTGTCAACAAACTATCAAATGAACTTAATTTACTTACATTTTGTAGTATAGTTTTTATATCATCATTTTCAGGTTCATCCCATGCCAAGCATATTCTAAATTCACTAAAATCATTTCTTAGTTCTGACCAAGTCCTAAATACTTCATACAATGCCAAATCTTTACTATCATTGGCAAAATCACTTTTTATAAGTTTTCTAGCAACGATTTCATTGCTGTATTTAAATTGCTTTCTTTCAATACTTGAACCTCTTAGAATCACCAAATCATCAAATCTATCCGGTATTTGCTTAGTTGTAGTTTTCCCATCTTTATCGTGTTCTAAATAAGTACCTGCAGTATGTTTTTTATCGACTACAAAAATACTATCTTGGTTACCAGACAAGATTTCCTTTAAAATAAAGTAGCTTGTAATTAAGTCTTGATAATCATATCCTTCGTGTGCACAATTTAATGCCATTTAAACCCCTAATACCAATTCAATATTTTTTATCGTTAGTTTATCTTCCAACCACATCTTCACCGGATTATTGATTGGGATCAATTTAGCATTCGATTTACCGGCATTTTGAACGATGAAGATCGAATACTTATCCCCCTCCCCTTTGTCGAAGAGGAATTTGGCAAATTCCCATTGGGTTTTGGATATTTCGATTTCACTGGTATTGGATGAGCGTCCTTTGACTTCAATATAGCGAAGTTCCTTCTCCCCCTTCATCAAAACAAAGTCATATCCCCATCCGACGTTCTTTTCCTCATTCATCCAGCGGACATGATACCCTTTGTCTTTGTTCTCTTCACAAAAATCTTGCAAATAGCGATACACATACCGCTCACTCCACTCTCCGATATGTTTTCGGATTGCTTTAGGAACAAATGGTCTATATTGCTCTTCTTCCTCTTCCTCAAAAAAACTCTGTGGCGTTTGGTTGCGTAGGTCTCTTGGCTTTTTGGGTTTGAATTCTGGTTGCTCGATCTGTGTTTCCATATCCGGATCGGCTTCGCTCACCCATGTACCGATATTTGGTGACGCAGGATTCCAAAGAATGGGTTCATCCTCTTCGATCGCTTGCTGGTTTAGTTTTTGAAAAGCCTCAAATGCTTCTGCTTCATCGGGGGTTATAATTTTATATCCCTGTTTTTCGAGTTCTTCGATGGCATCGGTTTTAAATGACAGAAGTGCCAATGACTCTTTTACGTCAACACTGAGAGAATCGTACCCATACTCTTCCATCAAGGCATCAGGTTTGAGTTCGGTTGGCTTATATGCATCTCCATCATGATCATACAACCATGCAGTCTGCTTCAATAGAACACATATTTTCGAGTCAAACTCTTTTTCATGATTATTGGCCGGGCTCTGCCATCGGTAATATCCTCGAAGAATATTTCGTTTTTCGTCCAGATAGGTAATTAAAAAATTCCAGATGATTTGGCTGAGTTCTTTATCGATCGGTGTGGATAATAGATGTTCAAGCCCTTCCCAACTAAAGTCATCTCCTCCCCTATCAGCGATAGATGGCGTATGACGCAAGCGCTCTTTATGTGTGGAATCAATATGAGGAGCCATTGTATGAATCACCGGACGTGTTTGAAACGGCAATGACATACCCAGTTCGGTTTCACTTAGGAGACTCCACAACTCATCATCCATTATGGTTATCGTAGTATTCCCCATAAACCAATACTTAAGTGAATCAGTCGGCAGATAAATTTCTTTAGGTAATTGAAGTTTTAACACTCCCTCTTTTCGTGAAAGGAGACAAGGATTTTTTTTAAGAAGCTCTACTATTTCCTTTTGATTTGTTTCCGAGGCAGTATTGTAAAGTGTGATTACATTTTTAAGGGCTTGGTAATATTCTGTGTCGTCTTCCTCTATAGTTTTTATTGTTAGGGAAGGTAGAAGAAACATTTTTAGTTCATCAATTACATTCGGCTCTGTAATACCAATATCAGTGAGAAATTTTTTAGCTTCGGGCAATACACAAACATCTTGTGATAGACACTGAAATCGTGATTCTGATTCTGAGGGGAGATAGACTTGAATTTCTCCTCTTTGAGATTTAAATGGGATTT
This sequence comes from Sulfuricurvum sp., assembly GCF_028710345.1. NCBI lineage: Bacteria > Pseudomonadati > Campylobacterota > Epsilonproteobacteria > Campylobacterales > Sulfurimonadaceae > Sulfuricurvum > Sulfuricurvum sp. Next base: position 13,507 of record NZ_JAQTUH010000019.1, read on the forward strand.
GCTTACCATCATCCAAACGTGCCAAAGATCGAGTAGATAAAAAGCCATTTACATGAGCCTGCGCTTTTGGAAACTCTGCATACAATCTTCCGATCCACTCATCGCTTTGCTTCAAAAGAAACGATTCATCAAGTTTATGCACTATATCATTAAGTTTGATTTCTGCTAAACTCAAATGCTTTGTCACAAACTCTTTGCATTTTGAATAAGTTGGTTGATTAAATGCTTCGTTGATCCAGGCAGATTTAGCAAAAAGTGTTTGGATTTGCGCCGTGTAAAACAGTTCGCTATCCAAATTAGCACTTAAATAAAACACTTCGCTAAGTAGTGCATATCCATCTTCACGTGTCGGAATCAATGGATGATTTTTTAAGAGATCAATAAATGCCTGAAAAAGTGCTAGAAGAATCTCAACGTTATTAGATACTGGTTCAGATAAAAACGGGATAAGAAGTTGCATTACATCGAAATCAAATCTCTTACGACCAGCCATATGAATCAGCATATCTTTATAAAGTTCTACGATATTATCGGTTATTTCTTTATTTTGAGAATCAGCAAAATTGATCGTTTCACGGTTAGGTGTCGTTTTGTAAGGTGCATGTACTAGAAATTGTACATAAGTCTGAACCACCGTTGGAAAAAAAACAAAAAGTGGATAAGAATTACCATTTGATTTATAGTTACCGTTTTCATCCAAAGCGAACGCAATTTTTGCTTGCAAAGGCTTATCATCTATAACGAAATTTCGAACATACAGTTCAAAATATTGCATTTCAGAAGGATTTCGGATTGATATAATTGATCGAAAATTTTCTTCCTCTTCGAGTTGCTTTTCTACAAATCCACTTAGCTCTCCAATCTGCCATGTAATTCGTTGAAGATTGGATAAAAAGAGAATCTCATCTTTACCAATTGATTTGAGTTTTTCTTTGATGGAATCATATAGAAACTTATCCGTATCGAGTTTATCGAACGGTAAAATTACCGTTGTCAACTCTTTCTTAAATCCTTCAAACGGATCGATCATTTCGGGAATGATGTAATCACTGATCTTGAAGTTGTAGGTACCGCTGTAAATATGGGGCGTGTCGGTGATGGAAAAAACAGATTTGAAACCGGCTCCGAATTTACCTATCTTATTGGGCTCATTCGATTTCGTTGAGCTTCCGATTGTCGTGATCGATTCAACATCCGAAAAGCTAAAGGCTCTGCCGTTGTGGGAGGTTTCCAATCTATCAGGGTGGAGTTCAAATGATACTGAGGTCGCTTCGGCATCCTGAGCGTTTTGCAAAAGCTCATAGAGGAAGTGGGTGCTGTCGGAATAAAGGTTGGCGATGATGCGATGGGAGTTATCGCCGTTAAGTCGGCACGATTCGACATGGCTGAGTCGTTTTTGGGTGAGTTCAGCGATACTCATGCAATCGGTGCCGTATGCTTGCATTTAGGATAGTTGCTGCAACCATAGAATTCTTCACCGTTTTTCTTATTCTGTCGCAATACCATTGTACTTCCGCAACGGTTGCATGTCATAGCATCGGTACTGGATACTACCGGTTGTTCCATCCGTTGTTTGAGGTTTTGGACATGTGCACGATCGGTTGTAAAGCTTTGCTCTAATCGTTTACGTTGTAGCTTACTTAGGATTTGGCGAATTTGTAAGGGGTTTAATCGCTCTTGATCAAATGACTTTATGTATTTCGTATATGAAATTCCCCGAAAGACGTTCTCCGGCATTCTTGTTTTAAATGTGCATTCACCGACAAATGCTATCACCGATGTCAACGCTGTTGATGGAACGTCAAGTATCTCTTCAAGTGCTTTAAGATGACGATAGTTCTGGCGAAGAGGGTTTTGAAAACGGTATTTGTCTTTGAATATCTGCTGTGTCCACTCTTTTTGGTGTTCATCCCCAAATATCCATCCTTTCATATTTTTGGTTTCGATAACAAATAAGCCGTATTTGGAAACTAGGATATGATCGATTTGGGTAGTAGAACCATCTGATAACTGCAACGTGACATTTTTAACCGGAGTATACATCGTCTCATCCAACGTAGCTGAGTTGATAGAATTAACAATCCACTCTCCTGTTTTCCCTTTCATAAACGGGCTTTTGAAAAAGAGGATAACAATGATCAAAAGAAAGATTGGCCAAGCATTGAATATGATGGAAGCTAAAAGGGTTGAAGTATCGAGCATCAATAAATCCATGATAATTTTTAGTTATTGTACACTTTTTCTTAAATGAAAATGGTTATTTTAAGCGAAGAGATATTAATCTATTAACAATTATTATTTTTTGATAAAGGCACGCGTTGAAGATTTGCCACTGCTCCAATTCTATAGCGTCGAATTCATAAACACAATAAAAACTAAATTTAGGTGACACGCATGGAAAAATTATCTCAAGATCAAAAGATTATCATGTTTGCTAAGCAATTAGCTGATAGTAATTTAGAGTATGGTCAATATGATTTGATAATGAAAGAATATATACGGTTACAAAAAAATTCTAACGAGCATATAGCAAAAGAACAAAAAATAAATTTTTTAGAACTACTATCTATCTTCGCTTTTATATGCGGATTAATTTTTTTGGAAATATTTATTGATAAAGTTTCTGAAAGCTCCTATCCATACATTATCGTGTCAATTCTACTATTTATTATTGGAACTATCGCTCTTATAAAAGGTAAACCTTGCTCACATTAGACTTTAATCAACATAAATTTCATAACCATAATGATCTAAGAAGAAAAATATTTTCTAACATTTTAAACAATATTGATGGAATAAAAAAAGCACGGGAGATAAATTTTGATTTTAGTAAATGTATATTTGATTTTGATATTATATTTATAGAGTTATTTGATCAAAATTCATTAGAGTATCGAACTTTATATAAAGAATATGATAATTTTTCTCTGATAAAAGATGTATTGCACGCCATAGCTGTAGAAGATTCTAATGAAAAAAATCAACCTGTTTATGATTTAATATTTATTTTTAACAATGCTATTTTTAATGGGTATCCAAAATTTGATTTTCTACGTTGTTCAAAATTATATTTTGGAAACACTATATTTAAGAAAGGTGCTTTATTCCGCCACTTAGAGGCCAAATATGTTCTTTATGAACCTCGATTACTAGATGCTGATGTAACATTTTATCATCGAAAAAAAGCAGATATTGAAGCAGGAATACTAAGAGGTGACACATTAGGTAAAATTGAAGAATTTCATTATAGACATGCCTTAGAAGGTAATGGCTCTACTTTTTTCATTGGTGTTAGCTTTACAAAAGAAGCTCATTTTACTGATGCTGTACTTGATAATGTACAATTTTCGCACCTTGATGTATCAACTTTAAGTAAATGTTACTTTGCCAATTCTATGCTCGAAGAAACAAAATTTTACAATTGTCATTTCCCTTATCATAAAAATGCATGGACTATTTTTGATAAAGATGGATGGGACAAACAACCATTTTTTATTTTTCTTTTATCTGGATTGCTTTTATGTGTCTTATTTTTATACGCTCCTTTTTTAGCTATAGCAGGTGCTGCAGTACTAAATGCTTTTGTTTTTATGCCATTAATGTCATTGATATCAAAAATTTCATTTTTGAATGTCAATAAGCATATGGCGATTGCAGATGATATCAAGCTGTCAAATTCTCAACAATCTTTTAATGCAGAAGACAACTATCATGTTATACGTGAAATTTATAGGCAATTACGTGTTAATTTTGAAAAACATGGGGATTATCAAACAGCAGGAGAATTTTATTATTCACAACGTTATACAGAGTTATTAACTTTTGGAAGCCGTTTTTATCCTTCATTTTGGCAATGGAATCTTTTAGGAATTCATCATATTGTTAATGGTTTCGGCGAACGCTGGGTTCGAGCATTTGTATGGTTTTTTTCCACATGGATTGTATTCGCTTTCTTATTACAACCAAATATTGATTTTACAAGTTCTAAATCCACGCCAGAATATTTTTTAAATGCTTATCATGACAACATTGATAAAAATCTCACCTATAATTTGAATTTTGATGAAAATAGTATCACGTCTGATCTAAACCGATCCATGCATTTTATGTTAATTGCCAAAACAACTTTTGAAGACACTGGTAGTTTTTATATTTGCAAATCACCACAAATAATTGAAGAAAAAAATGTCACTAAAAAAGTCTTTGCTTTTGACAATCGCTTTGATTACCATTATACTGAGCAATATATTCCTATGTTGCGAGAGGATCCCTCAATTTATTTTGCATATTCATTTACAAAGATGATTTCACCATTTGTCTCTGAAGAAAAAAATTGGTTCACTACCCGTTCAAAAGACGCACATATTTTAGGAATCTTTGAATCTATTTTATTATGGTTTTTCTTTGGTGCATTCGTTTTAGCAGTTAAAAATAAAATTAAAAGGTAATACATTATGGATATTGCTAGATTAAAATCAAATCATTCACATATTATCGACAGTGATAACCTTCCTTTTCTGAACGAAATGCATGAACTTGATAAAGATGCCTTTATATGTATTGGCTGTCAAGCAAAAGCTTTACCTTGTTCATATAAACCAATCAATAAAAAAAGAGCTTACTTTATGATTAACGATCATGAAAATGGTTGTGACGCATATAAATATGAACAATTATTAGAAAAAGTTCATACTAAATCCATTACTACTGAAAGTGGTTTTCCATATCCATATCCAACTAAATTATACCTTCAGGATATTCTAAATAAAACAAATGACAAAAAAGAAAAAAATATTGAATCTCGATCTATTAAATACATTTCAAACTATGCAAACAATACTGATAAGATAAAAAATACATCTTTTCATCATCATACTGCAGGAACTATCCGTCCTATTGTAAAACATTTTATTTCATTTCCATATGACAGAAACAATATGCTATCTTTACCGATGCTTGATTCTAGTTTAAGTACGTATAACCAAATTTTTAAAAAGATATCTCAATACAAGTTTGATTTGCTGCAATGGAAAAAAAGTTATACTGATATAAAGCTTTATTATGCACGGCTAAGTCTTGAAAAAGATTCTATAAAAACAAACAATGGGCTAATTACTCTTAAATTACTTTTTTCGGATTATTCTCCAGTTTCACTAATCATTGATACTACAAATTGGAGTAATAAGAAACGTAATGAAATTCTTGATGAACTATCTAGTATATCAAAACAAAAAAAAGATTTGTACATTAAAACGTTGAATGCAAAAATAAGTCAATATCTTCTACAATCAGGAGGAATCAAAGAAGATATTCCTGCTCGGGAAATGAAAAAACTTCAAGAAAGCAGTAAATCAATTGAAGAAATATATATTTTCTTTGTCGGCTCATTAGATACAAATAATTCGAGAAAATTCATACTTTTTAACGATGACTTTAGACTTTATTATGCATCTTTATGTAATATAGTTTATCCAGCATCATAATAAAGAGTGAGCCACCTATTAGGCTTTGACTTCTCCCCAAACATTTCGGAGTTTTTGAGTGTAATAGATCAAAGCATCCTCACGACATAACCGTTTGGGTTTCTCTTTGATGTGCAAGGTGGTGCGAAACTCTCCATCGATCATACGAATACTCATAATCTCATCCATGACACACTCCCCATAGGTACGCCCTTTGGCCGCTTCGGTTTTAATCTGGGGATGAAGTTGTAATTCTTCTATCTCTTCCATTTTGTGTTCTCACCTTAGTCTCGAATGCTATCTGGGAGATTACGATCACGTTTGAGCGCATCGATGGCGGCATCGACAGCCCGTTTAAGTTTGAGTGCCGCTTCGAGCCCTTGTCGGTCTTTGGTGATTTCGAGGGTACCCTCAACTCTGATGGTGTCAGTACCGTTTTGAATATGGAGATTACCGGTAGTGAATCCGTCCGTATCGTTTTCATACGCCATAAAAGGTTGCTGCATGGTGTTCCTCTCTTATGGATTGTTTAATTAGCGCAATGATAACACACCTCTAAGACTCAGAAACGATTTATTGCAACACAGAGTTGTTTATTATTCGTTCAGCGCTCTGAGGACGCTAAAAAACGATCACGAGAGGACACATTGGAAGCTTCAAGGGTTGTTTGTGCTCTATAGCACACCGCTAGAGCAATTTTGCAAAGGTCAACTCTTTGGGGATTGGTTTGGAACACAGCAATCGTTTATTCCCAAAATAGACCCCGCGATAATGGCTGGGCTGAGACGGTATTTATGGCCGTATTCGATATCGGAGAGCTTTTCTTCTGCTATGGCTTTGGCATCGTCTTCACTGCATCCAGCCAGTTCGCACAGTGTTTCAATCACTTCCTCTCGAAATTCATCGATTGTAGCCATTGCCCCCTCCCCTACTCTATACACCCAAATGCGAGGTTGGTGATGTGGTACTCTTTATAGTGTTTGCTGCGACTACCGAACAGTTTTTTAAATAGACGTTTTATCATGCGTATCGCTCAAGCAAAGGATGTTCCCTCTCATCAAGGAGGACATGATCGTAGATAAAGGCAATACTCTCCTCCATCACACTCGATACCCTTTGTACGAAAGGGTTATTGGATGGTGAGATCTGCTCTACAATCATATCGATGACACTTTGCCCCCCTACCCTGGCTTGGTTATTATGCAACCTTCCAAAGAGACGCATCAGTTCTCTGTGAGCATGAATGGAGGCAATGTCTTCTTCGCTCTTTTGCTTTTTAAAGGCATAGCGAGTGTATTTGAAGTAATGCAAGAAGAACAGTGCAGCCAATTCGTTTTTCTCAATCGTTTTTTTCATAATCATAAGTGTATGTCAATTTACAATATATTCATCATAATATGTCAAATTGAAATATTCTTCGCACAATGATAATCCATTTAGATCTTGATACTTTCTTTTGTTTATGTGAGAGGGGGAGGGGAGTTATAGAGTTGTGCATGCACAACTTACCCATTTATTCTCCAATGAGCTCTTTGATTTGATGAATTAAAGATTGAACTTTCTCTTTTTTGTCACCATTCAATCCTAATGTATTTATGACAATTTTATTTTTTGATATTTCTACTCGACTTTTTGTTTTTACAGGTTTTGATAACGCTTGCTTGATAGCTTCGAGTGCATCTGAACGAGAAAGTGTTTTGATTTCGGTGTAAAGTTTTTCCAAAAGATCACTATTTACTTTGTTAAGAGCTGATAAAACAGTTATGTCACTGTATCGGTCTTTTTTAATTTGATCCAAAAGAGAGGAGGGGAGTCGAAGAACTGATAGGGTTTTAGATAGCCAACTTTTCGACACTCCAATAGCTTCTGCTAAATCATTCTGAGTTTCTACGATTTTGTCTTCAAGAATCTTCTTAAATGCTATCGCATTTTCGATAGGGTTCATTTCACTTCGTTGTAGATTTTCGACCAAAGGTAAAAGAGCCAGTTGTGCATGCACAACTTTATCCATTACCACCGCTTTAATAAACTCTTTTTCAAGCAACTTATGTGCTTCAAAACGGCGGTGACCTGCGATAATGGTCAATACGTCATTATCCTTACTAACAACAATAGGTTGTAAAAGACCATTTTGTTCAATCGAATCAGCAAGCTCTTTAAGTGCCGTCGGTTCTATTTCAATACGTGGTTGATAAGGATTGGGTTGTAATTTAGAGAGTGGTATTTCAATAACAATATCAGGATTTTTTTCTACAGCTTGAATTTGTTCTGTTAAAGCAGCATTTTGTGAGATTTTTTTCGCTAACGAATAATCAATCTTTTTTCTTGTCATTTATCCCTACCTTACGTTTAATCTCTTTTACAAACTCTTTTAACTCTTTTGTGGATTCCGATTTTTTGTCCAATTCTCTAACGCTAAAGCCATACGCAACACTGTTTGCAAAATCAACACGTCTACGCATCATTGCATCCATTAATCGAAAATGTTTGGAACTATTAATGAAGTCATGCACTTCATCAAACTTTTTTTGATTAGGATTAGTCTTATTCAGAACTACATTCGTCACTATATTTACACCGGATTGTTCCGAAAGTTCCCGCAAAATACTCTCGTATTTTTGCAAACCTAAAATCTCTGTAAACTCACTTGATACCGGCGTAATGATAAAATCACTCACCAAAATAGCAAAACGGTTAAGACTTGAGTCGAATCCACCAGAATCTACAATTACGATTGTTTCTTCATCCATAGATTCAAAATAGTTTTCAAGTTCTTCAGCTGTTGTAAAAATATGAACCGGCAAAGGTGTTTGACCCATCTCATGACGAATCTGATTATAAGCAGTTACCGTTTGCTGAACATCCAAATCTATAACTTCGACGTTATTCTTTCGTGCAAGCTCTAATGCTATGTTATAGGCGAGGGTGGATTTCCCTACACCGCCCTTTTGGTGCGAAATAGTTATTATCATTCGTTATCCCGTTTTATTTCCCTTAGTATAGCAAAAATCGTACCTTTGTGTTAGTCGTGTTAGTCAATATTAATCTCTTGAAGTAATCTATGCTAAAATATGCTACTTCTAAATGCAAAAGGGATCAAATGGCTCAACACCTGTACGACATCAATCTTGAACGAACATTGTTGTCGAGTCTTATTTTTGAACCCTCCTTAATAAACGAATACTATCATCGACTCAATCGAGTCTCTTTATTTTTTCACGAATCACATCAAATTATTTTTCAGACACTTTTAAAATTTCACAATGAATCAATCCCTATCGAAGAGGGGATGATAAATACACATCTCAAAAAAGCCGGCTATACTTTTGAAAATGAACTGGTTACTATTTTAACCTCTACTCCATCTGCTTCAATCGAACCCTATATTGATGAATTGAGTGAATTAGCTGACAAACGGCATCTTATTTCACTAATTAATGCTTTTAATCGTGACCTGCATGATGAATCCATGCAATCCGCTGCATTGCTAAGCAACACGATTGATAGATTAGAATCATTTCGCCAAACCCATCGTATAGAATTATTCGAAACTTCTGACATTACTTCAATCGAAGCAGAAGAAGCCGATTTTATTTGTAAGTCATGGCTACCTTTCCCTAAAAAAACGGTCTCGCTAATTTCAGCTCCCGGTGGTAGTGGTAAGAGTTGGATGGTATTGCAACTCATGATGCGTTATCTTATTGAAACACCCTCATCAAAAGCTTTCGCGTGGCTATCTGAAGATCCAACAGGTCTTACAGCACATCGTGCAGAAAAAATTGCAACCTCTATCATGTCACAATCACTCAACGTTTTTAAAGGTAGATTATCAATTTCCAACAGTCCAACTTTACAGGTTTTAATAGAGCAGGGGAGGGGGGTAGAAGTAAATGCTTTCTTTGGTGATTTCAAAAAAAATCTTTCACCTTATGATCTTATTATCCTTGATCCGTTAATCGCATTTTTTGGAGCGGATGAAAATAACAATGCTCATGCTCGTAAATTTATGCAACTTTTTACCGAATGGGCTGCCAAAGAGAATAAAACAATTATCTTTATCCATCATAGTACCAAAAACACAACTCAAGCACGTGGGGCAAGTGCCTTTACCGATGCAGTACGACTCGTTTATGAAGTAAGTCTCATAACAGATAAAAAAGGTGAAGTGGATGAAACACGTAATCATATGCGTAAACTTTCACTTACTAAAGATAATTATGGAGCCGCAAAACTCTTAGGTGGGAAAAGTGTTAGCCGTCAAATCTTCCCTGAGACTAAAATTGATTCCCAATCGTTTATGAAGGATTTTTAAATGGAAAAACAACAACTGGTTTTCAAAGAATTTGACATTGTTAAAAAATTCGAAAACTCAAATGCTACTGTCAGTGAACTGCGTACCGGTGTTTTTGCCCCTATCGAAAAAATTAGTTCAACCTCTAAAACGTACACTCAATTCATTGAAAATCAAAAAAAACGCTATATAGAAACCAGTTGGGGAAAAACCGTTATTAAAGGTAATATTCTCACTCAAACGCATAGAGATTTATTGGATTGTCTTTTTGCAGGGGCAAAGGAGATTAAAGAACTCGACGGTGGAGCTATCGCTATTTATTTTTCTACCTCTGATATTCTCAAATCTTACAGTGGTACAACTTCTCGAAACACCAAATGGCTAAAAGATAAACTAGATGAAATCCAAACAACCGCTATCGAATTTCGGACAACTGACGGTGAAGATTTCTACAGTTTCAACATTATTAGCTCTTTTGCCTATAGTACAAAACATAAAAGCTTTGGAATTGTCATTACACCGGAATACCGTAAATACTTTGAAGATCAGCTCACCGTTAATTACACCAAAGAGTTACCAAAACTTCTAAAAGTCAAAAGTGCTCTTCTTAGAGCCGTTATCCGTTTCTTTTGGACTCATGCACAAGCAAGTACTATGAGTATCGATAACCTTCTTCAAACAATCGGTTTTCCTATGGAATCAATTCGAACAAAACAAACAGCTATCAAAGAGATCCGTGATAGTGCTGAACTCTTAAAAGACTATGGAATCACATACGAACCGAAAACAAAATTGATTTATCGTAAAGCCTCCTTCGATAACAGCATTACCTTTATGAGTACGCCCAATAAAACGAAAGAATTACCTGGGATTTCTGTAGAGTAGGGGGAGTCAAGGGGTAAAGACCCTTGATCTCTCCCGTTTTCCTATAGATATCTATTTATTCTATAAATATCTATAAATACCTATAGAGCTTCACAATATGACTTCGTTTTATGAGGTATATGACTTCGTTTTGTCACTAAATGACTTCGCCAATGTAGTAAATGACTTCGTAAGATGTAGTAAATGACTTCGTTGCAATAATCCTAATAACAATTTCTTCACAATATGACTTCGTTTTTTCTTACTGTATGAATATTTATCTGCTGACAACTATGCTAATGTGATCAAAAACGTAGTCAAATTGTGCAGGTAATAGGCTAAATCATAAAAATAGTAACAATATTAAATGGATGAAAGCAAAGAATATAAATATTTCACAATATGACTTCGTTTTTTTTGTCAAATGATAATTATTGTCTTTCATTTTGGAACAAAATTCACAATATGACTTCGTAGTTACGGCATAAACATATCAAAACACAACATGACTTCGCTTTTTAGAATTATCAGTTGTAGTTTCACAACATGACTTCGTTTATAGACAATATAAATATCTATATCTTGTGTTTTGGTAATAAAATCTAAAGACTGAAATAGAAGATTACTAGTAATTTTGAATTAATGGAGCCATCGTGAAAGTAAAGCTCAAGCAATTAAACGTAACAATCATGCCATGATTGATTACTCCTTCCCCCTCTATCGTCCCCCGGCTGAAGCCGACAACATCATAATCCAAGCAACACTCGGATGCAGTCACAACCGATGTAGCTTTTGCACCATGTATAAAAGCAAACGCTATACGGTACGTTCATTAAATGAGGTACGCCGTGAGATAGAAGCACTTGCACATGCGTATCCGAACGCCAATAAAGTATTTCTCGCCGATGGAGATGCGTTGGCACTTCCAACCGATCATCTCGCAAAGTTGTTACGTTTACTAAAAACCTCGTTTCCAAGACTCTCACGGGTATCGCTCTATGCCACGGCACAGAACTTTCTGGAAAAAAGTATCGATGAGCTAAAAGAGCTCAGAGCAGGGGGGCTGAGTCTGGCGTATTTTGGGATAGAGACGGGGAATGATGAACTGCTAAGTAAAATCGATAAAGAGGTGAATGCGGATCAGATGATTGAAGCACTACGCCGTGCGCATGAAGCCAATATAAAGATCTCCGCAACCGTCATACTGGGAATAGGTGGAGAAGAATATTCCAAAGAGCATATATATGATACGGCTAAGATGATCAACGCCGTACCGATCACCTATCTCTCTACCCTTCAGCTAGGATTAGAAGAGGGGGCAAAAGAACGATTCCTAAAAGCGTTTGATTCCTTTACTCCATTAAATGACCTACAGATTCTGCACGAACAGCGTGAATTGATTTCTCTCATCAACCCACCGCAAAAAATCATCTTCAGGTCTAACCATGCCTCCAATGCACTGCATCTCTCCGGTACCTTGCCAAAAGACTCTAAAAAGTTAATGACTCAAATCAATGATGCACTGAGAGTAGGGGAGGGTGCTTTGATTCCCAAATGGTTTCGAGGATTTTAATGTTGATGATTTTGGAGAGAAGAGGGGAAAAATCGAAAGTAGAATATTGACAAATTCAAAAACTAAATTCTAAGATTAAACACCCTTCTCCTCCATTTTTCGAAAATAAAACCCTCTTGAATTTCCCCAGATTCACTGCTAAAATTTCCACAGTCGCGACCGAGAACGTTCTCACATTTTGGAAAAGAGCCGTGTAAGACTAACGCACTCTTTTCACTTACAGCCAAAGATCCTGATCA
>NZ_JAQTUH010000020.1 GCF_028710345.1 Sulfuricurvum sp.
TACTTTGACAACGGCAAAAATCTGATCAGGATTTCTTACCAAAACGAAAAAGAGTGCGGTAGCTATTCACTGCTCTTTTCCAAGATATTTGAGAACGTTCTCGGTCGCGACTGGGATAATTTTAGCCCATAATTTCAGATGCGTCAATAGATTTTTTTCAAAAGTTAAGAGTACTAAGAGTGATTTCTACTTGAAGAAAGTGTTGGAAAACAATAGTTTTTTAGCACATTTAGTTCTTAATTAACATAAGATAAATTATATTGAAAAATATTCGTAAGACTTAGACCCCATAAAGAGGTCTATTGTAAAATATATACTGCCGGATATGTTTGTCCATTTGTGGTAATTGTACCCGTCCCATCAGTGTTGAGAGTTATAACAATAGTTTTTCCTGCAATATTAATAGTTATAGAATGATCCAATCCAACACTCCACGTTCCACTTCCAGCAACACCGGATAAAAATGCCACAACTAAAGTTCCGTTTGAATTAAAGTGGATACGAGCCGGATCAATACCAGGGGATGCAATACTGAGCGTTTTAGAATATAAGCCGCTTGCTGTTCCATTCCAAGTAGCCTGTACGATAGGTGCTTGAGTAAAGGTAACTGTATAGACCGTATTATCGGGAGCAGTTATTGTAGCGCTTGTTGACGATGTTAATTGAGCTATGGTCGTTTTATGGCTGATATTATTTGTAAAATAAACAGTTTTTCCATCTTTTGACACCCATGTTCCTGCTCCAGTTACTCCGTTTGGAGTTCCATTGGTATCTAAATATTCTGCATAATAGACCCCATTGTCATAGAAAGTTATACGACTGGCATCTGTACCGTTAAGTACTTTTCCGGTAATAACCGTATTGCTAAGTCCTAATGCTAAATAATTATTCATATTTACAACGGCTTTAGCCGTATCGATAACCGTTGAAATTCCTAATACGGATTTATTGCCATCAAGCATATCATAAAACGTTGTCGCATCGCTCCTAACATTCATGCCTGATGATAATCTATTTTTCATGGCAGAAGTGATATGAATTTTGCCTGTCATATTGTGGTCATCTAAAGATTGTAAAAGAGAGGCTATGTTCCCAATAACAGTGCTATTGCCATCTGCAAGATCTGAAGGGGTTACATTAGCATCAACCATTTTGACACTTCCGAGTGTTATTGACCCTAAACCAAATTGACATGTGTCATTTGCCTTATAAGAAAAAGATCCATTTTCATCAGTGATACCATTGGTACTTGTACAGTTATAATCTAATCCGACAACCGGTGAATCTACAAAAGTCCCTGTTAATGTCGTCGCAGGTGCTGCCGATGAGGAAGAACCACCACCACAGCCTGTTACGACTAAAGCAACTGCAACACTTGCAGCCAATGTAAGCGCTTTATTCACGTTTATTCCTTTTTTATTTAAGTTTTCGAACAAAGACATTTTTGTCTTCCTTTTTAATCAAATTTATCGATAACATTAACTTATTTTTTTCATGAATCCAAAAACATCCTTTCTATGTCCTTAATGGTTTCAACAGTTAAATCCCCCGTTAAATCCAATAGTCCAAGCTGATTGATCAGTAGGTTAAAGACAGCCGCATCACGATCGGCACGAATAGACTCATATTTGGCTTTGGCTTCTAGAACATCAACGGCACTTTTAACCCCTTCTTTTTCGCTTTTTTCAACTGCTTCGACATACAATTTCAATGAATATTCTGAATCTTGTAAAACTTGTATTGATTCAATTAGAGATTCATACTCTACCCAGAGGTCTTCTAATCGATCTGAAGCAATTTTTTTTGAATATTCAACATTGGCATCAGCCGCATTCAGTAAAAGTGTTGCTTCTTGGACTCGCGAACTGGTATACCCTCCCTGATACAGAGGAATCGATACCTGCACCAAAGCCTTATTGTCATACTGGTGTGCAATAGGATCATTCGTATGGTTTTCACTTCGGTTCAAATTCAAATCGACTTTTGGATAGTGATCATAAAATCGAATATCCACTTCATCTTTTGCTGCTTTCTTGGAAAACTCAGCAATTTTATAATCAGGGTTATTGGCAAGTTTAGTCATCCAAGCATCTTTAAGAGCACGAAGCTGTTTAAGATCATAATCTGGGTGGCTGTTTGAAAGCTGATCAATTGGATAACCGATCATATGTCCAAGTTGAACTTTTGATGATTGAAGCTCTCGTTTAGCGGATGTCCAATCCGAAACTGCTCTGTCTAAACTGATTTTAGCATCTAAATAATCCAGCTTATTTGCTAAACCAAGATCCAGCATATTTTTAACTTTTTGATATTTTGCAGTTAAAAAACTTTTTTGCATATCACTTTTAGTGACATTGTTTTCTGATTCAAGAACTTTGACATACCCTCTTGCGACTTCAAGCCCAAGATGCTGAGATTGCTTTTTTAAATCTTCGTTTGCTCCTTCAAAGCGTGAACGGCTTTGATCTATGGTACGCAAATATTCAGGGTGGTATATTGCCTGCATTAACGATAATGAGTAAGTTTTATAGATTTCAGACACCTGTTGATGATTGTAGTAGGCTTCATAGCCATATTTACCTCCTGACATAGATAATTGCGCTTGAGGATACAATTTCGATTCGGCTTGATGAATTACCTCTCCAACTGATGCAGTTTTGTACGTAGAAACTTGATAACCAGGTTCATGATGCAAAGCTAAATCAAAAGCTTCCCCCAGGCGAAGCGATGAATCCGCAGCTAATACTATTCCTGTGTAGGCAAGCATTAACAAGATGCGTTTCATCGCTCACGACCCGATTCTTGCCATGCTTTTTGCACAGGAGAAAGAAGATATTCCATAACCGTACGTTTTCCTAAATGAATTTCAGCCATAACCTGCATCCCGGGTGTCAATGCGAGCTGCTTATCCTCTACCGTTAACGTCTGTGTATGAAGACGCACCAGTGCTTTATAGTTAAGGATATTGGACTGAGTCGACGAATTATCTTTTTCGGAGGTGTTTTGCTGGGTTGGCTGCGTTTGCTGCTGCATCGCATCGGCACCTACGTATATCACTTCACCGTCAATCATCCCGTATTTTTGAAACGGGTACGCGGTCAATTTCAGTTTGACCTTTTGTCCCGCATGAACAAACCCTACATCTTCATTTTTAATCATCACTTCAGCCTGCAGCGGATCATCATGGGGAACCAAAGACATCAGTACCGTTCCGGGCGACACTACCGTACCTCGTGTATGCGTTGCAAGATCTTTGATCGTACCGCTTTGAGGTGCACGAAGTTCCAACAAAGATGTTTTATGCACGTTTTTGCCCCACTCCTGCGTCAAACGTTTGTATTGAGACTGTGCATCCAACCGTTCGTTTTCCAGCTGGCTTTGGTCATTGGATGTAATCTGCATCAATTTCTTTTCCGAAGCTGTAATCGCAGCTTTCAATCCTGCTACAGTAGCAACTTGAGCTTTTAAATCTTGAGCTTTTTCGATCATTTCGCGCTCTTTATCCTTTGCTTCCATTACGCTCGCAAATCCGTCTTTGGCTAAGCTTGCATAGGCCGAAGCATTTTTTTGATAGGTCGGAAGCGTCTGTTCAAGTTTATTCAGCACCTCTTGCGCTGAACGGTAATCTTCCTGTGCCTTTTTAAGGGTCTGCTCTTCTTGGGCATAAGCATCATGATAGGCACTTCGATGAGCATTATATTGCTGCTGTGCCTGCATAAATAAATCGGATGGGTCATTGCTCATTTGAGTTAATACCCCTTTCCCAAGTTCCGCATCGATTCGGCGAAGCTGGAGAGATCGCATCTTCATCTCCCCTTCAACACTGTTAGAATCAGAAAGGGTACTGTTAGCATCCATTTTCATCAAAAGTTGCCCGGCAGTAACACTGTCTCCTTCGTGGATAAAAATATCCTGAACAATCCCCGCTTCTGAGGGTTGGACGATTTTTACGTACGATTGCGGAATCAGTCTCCCCTCAGCCGATGCCACGATATCAAGTTTTCCGAAAATTGCCCATCCCAAAAGGAGCGCAAATAATATAAGGACAAGATACATAACTGTTTTAGGGAGTTTGCCCGGCGGAGCTTCTTGTATCGAGAGCAATCCCGATGAAAACTCCAACGCTTCGCGTGAGACCGGCTCGCGACGAGACTCAACCATGTGCCTCGCTACCTTCTTTAGGTAAAGGAACATCCCATGCCGCAATCTGAATCGGCGGATTCATTCCCGGCATAGGCACGAAAGCATGTACCTTCTGACCCGGAAACAGTGCAGTCGCTTCTAGAAGGGTTTCATCAGTTTGACCGAATGGTGTTATGACGTCGATTAACCAAATATTCGAACCGCTTTGCCATTCGTGCGGAGCGATTTTCGGCTCTCCGGAAAGTAGCCTTTTTTGAACATCATCACTCACCAATGCCCAAGTAATAAAGGCAAAGGGAATTTGATTGCGTGTGTATAGGCGGCATTGATCTAAAATGATTGGAGGGAACACCGTCCAATCTATTTCGGCTAGAAATCTAAATTTACGAATCGGATCTTTGGCATAAAGCCATAGTGCCGGTCCCAAGATAGGAAGCTTAGACAAAGCCCCTTGTGCTAGAGCCAAGTCGTGTTCCGACATAGTATGTTTAGTTGTTTCCATAAAAAAATCCTTTAATTATAATTTTTAGCAAAATTTATTAGACAATGGTTGAAATGTCTGTGCATTAGCCCCGAATGCAGGATCTTTCAATGTTGATTGTGCCGTTGCAAGGGTCATACCTGAAAAATCGCCGTTATTCGCATAATTTACAGCCAAATCGCCACCAAGAGCCATCGTGTTGCTTGATGTTAGATGGGTAGTCAACAAACTGTTCATTGCGCTCCATTGATTCAGACGAGAATTTGTACTTCGCGCCGTATCAAAAGCACTCACTAATGCATGAAAATCAAAAGTATCAACCATAAATTCTGCAGAGTGGTGCGGACCATTTTGATCTTCGCTAATAACCTGAAGGGTATCGAAATTCTGATTAGCACTGCTATCATACCACCCTTTGAAGGTGATTTGACTGTTACAACCGGCATTTAGAACGAGGTCTCCTCCTACTTTTTGCAAGCTCAAATCCTTCTTGTTGATATCAGCAAGCGATAACGTGTTATGTGCGCCTGCAGAAGGTAAAATTGCATCTCTGCCATCGTTTCCGTTAAAGGCAAAGATATTGTATCCGCTGCCTCCTGAAAGGGTATCGTTTTGCATACCGCCCGCAATGAAATCGTTACCGCTGCCTGCGGTAATCGTATCGTTTTGACTACCGCCGAAAAGGAGGTTGTTTCCGTACATATCGTTCAAGGTATCGTTTCCGTTACCCCCTTCGAGGATATCTACACCGCATCCTCCATCAAGCATATCGTTTCCGCAGCCCCCTTCGAGAAGATCGTTACCGCCTTCTCCGTATACTTTGTCCCCTCCTGAACCGGCATAGACAATATCATTTCCGCTGCCGGAATGGATGATATTGTTTAGCGGTCCAGCATAGATAATGTCATCATTGCGCCCCGTCGTAATGGTCGTTTGCCATATCGAACCATACGTTACTTGTGTTTTTATGAGTAGATCATCAAATGTTTTGACGCTGCCGTCACTAAAGGTAAACTGCTCGATCGGAGAAACATACTTCCCTTTACTGTCAGTCGTAATGGCAAAATCGAATCCCTGATCCGCTTGTTCGCATCCGCCGGCGTTAAGCACGCGCACCTGAGCTGTCAAGACGCCATTGATCGACACAACGCGCAAAGCTACAGTATCAAGACTCATACCCGCTGTGAATTTAACCGTATCTGTCCCTTGCGTATCAACAATCGTATCCAGACCGTCACCAAGATTAATGAGGTACGTATCATTGCCGGTACCGCCGATAAGCATATCATTACCAGTTCCTCCAATCAATGTATCGTTTCCGGATCCGCCATCTAGGGTATCGTTGCCCCCTTTACCATCTAAAATATCATTTCCAGCACCGCCTGAAATTAGATTGTTACCACTATTTCCAATAAGAGTATTATCGGAGCTGTTTCCACTTGAGGAGATATCGCCATTTCCAGTTAGAATCAAGTTTTCAACATTCTCAGGAAGGACATAGCTAACACTCGTGTAAACGGTATCCAAGCCTTCATCGGAAAGTTCAATAACATTGTCGGCTGAATTATCAACCACATAATTATCATCCCCTTTTCCGCCGATCATCGTATCGATACAGGTACCACCGTCTAAAGTATTATTTCCGCTGTTGCCGATCAAGGTGTTATTGAGAGCGTTTCCCGTACCGTTGATATTATTAGTCCCAGTCAAAGTTAATGCTTCGACATTATCGGTAAGGGCATATGTGATCGATGAACGAACCGTATCGTATTCGGCATCGGCGTTTTCCGTAACGACATCGCCGACATTATCGACAATATACGTATCGTTGCCGGCTCCTCCGACCATTATATCGGCACCCGTTCCGCCATCAAGAACGTTGTCGCCGCTGTTACCGATCAACGTATTATCCAATTCATTTCCAGTTGCACTCAGATTGTCGTTTCCGAGCAATTCAAGCCGCTCTACAAACTGCGGCAGTGTTATGCTAATCGATGAGCGAATGGTATCGTATCCTCCGTTGGCTGCTTCTTGAACAACATCACCAACATTATCGACATAATAAATATCATTGCCCGTTCCACCGATCATTACATCAGCGCCCGATCCGCCATCAAGTGTATCATTTCCACCATTACCGACAAGTCGATCGTTGCCTTCCCCACCTGAGAGGATATTATCAGCATCGTTTCCGTTGAGAATATTGTCTTGAGTATTTCCTGTCGCATTGATACTGTCTGTTCCCATCAGTGTCAAATTTTCTACGTTAGAAGGGAGCACATAACTGACCGTCGACATAATCGTATCTATACCAGCATTGAGATCTTCTACAACCGTATCCTGTGCATTATCGACGATATAAGTATCGTTGCCGAGACCGCCGATCATAGTGTCCGCGCCTCCTTTACCGTCAAGAACGTTATTACCGCTGTTTCCAATTAGGGTATTGTTCAACTCATTACCTGTTGCATTGATATTATCCGTTCCGGTTAAAACCATTGCTTCGACGTTGGCCGAGAGAGCATACGACACCGACGAATGCACTGTATCGTAGCCTTCGTTTGCCACTTCAATAACACTATCATTGACACTGTCAACAATATAGGTGTCATCACCTTTACCCCCGATCATCGTATCGGCACCTATTCCGCCATCAAGAGTGTTGTTACTGCTGTTTCCGATCAACGTATTATCCAATTCGTTTCCGGTCGCGTTGATAGCATCCGTTCCCGTAAGAACCATTGCCTCCACATTGCTTGAGAGAATGTACGAAACCGATGAGAGGATCGTGTCTACCCCTTCGTTTGCCGCTTCGACAATGACGTCGTTTACGTTATCAACGACATAGGTATCGTTACCGAGACCCCCGATCATCATATCGGCACCTATTCCGCCGTCAAGAGTATTATCAGCACTGTTACACTCTAGGACATTATCCAATTCATTACCGGTTGCATTGATGGCATCCGTTCCGCTCAACACAAGATTTTCAAGGTTATTTCCTAAATGCCATGAAATAGAACTTTTTACGGTATCGATTCCTTCATTTGCGTTTTCAATGACGGTATCACCGGTATTATCAACGATATAGGTGTCATTTCCGGCTCCGCCGATCATTACATCAGCTCCGGCTCCGCCATCAAGAACATTGTTGCCGCTATTGCCGATCAACGTATTATCGAGTGCATTACCCGTAGCGTTAATATCATCCACTCCGCTCAAAGTCAGTTTTTCGACATTATCTGATAATGTATAACTGACCGATGCGATTACCTGATCGTTGCCACCGTTTTGAGCTTCGTAGACTATATCCCCTATATTGTCGACTATATACGTATCGTCGCCTAACCCGCTGGCCATTGCGTCCGCTCCGCCTTTACCGTCAAGAACGTTATTTCCGCTGTTTCCGATAAGGATGTTTGAGAGTTCATTTCCGGTTGCGTTGGTGTTATCACTGCCGGTTAAGATAAGATTCTCGATATTTGCCCCCAATGTCCATGAGAGGTTCGTTCGGATCGTATCGATCCCTTCATTCACGTTTTCGGTAACGACGTCGTTACCATTATCGACGATATAGGTGTCATCTCCTTTGCCTCCGATCATTATGTCAGCCCCGGCCCCGCCGTCAAGCGTATTGTTACCGCTGTTCCCGATAAGGGTATTATCCAATGCGTTACCCGTTGCTGTCGTATCGGAACTTCCGGTCAATATCAACGTTTCAACATTGTCCGATAACGTATACGACACAGAGGTGCGTATCGTATCGTTCCCCTCATTTGCCGCTTCAATAACGACATCGTTCACGTTATCAACGATATACGTATCATCCCCTTTTCCGCCGATCATGGTGTCGGCTCCCATACCGCCATCAAGCGTATCATTCCCCTCGCCGCCGATGAGAAGATTATCTCCTAGATTTCCGATAATATAATTATCCAAAGCGTTTCCGGTACCGCTTAGGTTATCACTTCCCGAGAGGGTAAGGTTCTCCAAGTTATCTCCAATGGTATAACTGATCGATGCGATAACCGTATCCGTCCCTTCATTGACGAGTTCGGTAATGGTATCGACGACATTATCGACGACATAGGTATCGTCACCTGTTCCACCTCGCATATCGTCCGCACCAGTTCCGCCATCCAAAAGGTCATTCCCTGCCCCACCGTCAAGTAGATCATTGCCATCCATACCGAATAATTGATCATTTCCGTCTCGTCCGAAGAGTACATCGTTTCCAGCTTCTCCGTAAAGCTGATCGTCACCCGCATCACCGGATAGGACATCGTTACCGCCACCTCCCGAAATCATGTCATTACCATTTCCTCCGAAAACGACATCGTTGCCTCCTTCGGCAAAAATAACGTCATTTCCGTCTCCACCAAAGATCATATCATCGCCCAAGCCCGCATAGACCATATCATCTCCGGCACCCGCCATAACGAGGTCGTTGCCGCCGCCGGAGTAGACGATATCGTTGCCATCACCCGCATCGATAACGTCATTTCCTTCATTATCAAAGATAACATCATCTCCCGCATGAGCGTTTATAACGTTATTTCCGTTTGTTCCAAGAAGAAGGTCTTTATCGTCCGTCCCCTCTATCGTTTGTCCGCTTGGAGCAAAAGGAGCTTGATTGACAACACTTGTTGTTCCATTTTGATTATTAACTTGTACGGCATTACTATAGGCCAATGTTACGTCAGCAGCATCTAAAACACTACCATCACTCATTGTAACTTTTGAAATACCATGAATTGTATTTCCATTATTAACACTAAACTGATTATCAGATACCAATGAAATCGAGGCCACCCCCATATCGCTCAAGGTTTTAAATTCACCGTCGTCACTGATTCCATTTTGATTTTTATCATTCCAAATGCCAAACTTCGCCCATTTGTCATCGGCAGATGTAAACATACCGTCGTGATTGGTATCAAATGTTTCTGCAAGTGCTGCAAGGTCCGTTTGGGCATTATGCGCGTATTTTGTAAATACAATTTCTGAACCATCGTCTACTTTACCGTTTGAATTTGCATCATAAGCTAACCATCCATCTCCAGCTGATGTCCAAGAAACCTTTCGCTTCCATCCATCACCGTTGATATCAAAAAAGATATTAGAATTAGCCACATCGGTAAAGTCAAATCCATTACGATCTAAGTCAATCGCGATAGGCCAGCACCCACCGCCACCTCCTCCACCAGGAGGGGTTGGTGGCGTATAAGAACCATAATGTTGTACATGAACAGTCTGTGTAATGCTTAATCCACTAGGGTCAGTAATTTTTACATCAAATGCATCGTCTTTAATTTCCCCATCTAATGTATGCACTTCTGTCGTAGGAGTATTTGGGGAACTCCATGGAGTATACTGAAATGTTCCGTCTGCATTAAGAGTAACTGCACCATATTGCGGATCACCTAATAATTCATATTTTAAAGTATCCGGCGCATCATCTACATCGATACCTATGACCTTCCCAGTCCCTGCTTCGTCATAGCCTATCGGAGTGTTGTGGACAACCCCACTCTCATCAGTATAAGGAGTGTATATTGCCTCTCCACCATAGGTGTACCCAGAATCATAGTCATAATAACTTGGGATATATCCATAGATTGCTCTTTTATCTAGTTGTATATCTGCTCCCGAAGGTACATCATTTACAGGTTGTACGATAATTTGAACATGACCGATACCTGTTTGACCATTAGAAGCAGCTGTGGTTGTGTAGTCAAACCCGGCATCATTACCAAAATAATTTGCATCAGGACTAAAGTGCACAAAACCATTGACATCCATATATCCGCTGCCGTGTTGGAAGTTTTCAACGTTAGTCAAACTTAATTCGCGACCTGAAATACCCCCCAGTGTATCATTTGCCAATAAAATAGTACTACCTACAATAGTTTCTGAATCTTCACGCCCATTTATTCCATCTTGATTCGCCTGAACTGACGTCATATCATCAACTCGGCTTACAATCAATGAAGTATTTCCATCCGATGATTGCACCAAAATACCATTCTGTACAACGTTAACGATAACGCCTTTAGTATCAGCAGTTAAATCCTCACTTGCGAGTTGTTTAACGACACCGTTTTGGGTGAAGGTTCCCATGGCGTAATTGAGTTCACTAATTCCCATTTCCGAGAGGATGTGGGTTTCTCCGTCTTCTTGTTGTCCGTCGCTGTTAGCATCCTGCCATACTTTAAGTTCATTCCATACCGGATCGCTGGAGGTAAGTTTGCCGTCATAATTGGCATCGACCCATGCCATCCCGGCCAATCCTCTGCTTCCCAGCGCTACGGCAGAATTACTAAACATCTCTTTACCGCTGTCTACGGTACCGTTATAGTTACGATCAAGGGTAAGGAATGCATCTTGTCCGTCAATCCATGCTGTCTGTTTGAGGAAGCCGGAGTTATCTACATCGAAGTTGACTCCCGATACCGATTTATCGATAGTATGGATACCGTCACCGTTTAGATCAAGCACGACCGGACGGAACGTTTGGGTATCTCCGGTGACTGCGGCTGCTAGCTGACCATTTTGTCCGGCTCTGGCTTCTTCAGTGAGTCCTGCTTCTGGATCGCCTGCATCGGTTTGCATTTTTGCGGTGTTGACTTCCCACATAGGGGCAATTGCCCCGCGAGAAAGAGCTGATCGGATAATCGCTTCTCCGATGGAATAATATGATTCCGGTGTTCCGGAAGTAGCGTTGTACGGTTTGCCTGAAGTATCGAAGCGAAGCGATGGGTCAAGCTGTACTCCGGTCAATGGATCGATATCGGTATAGCGATATCCTGACATATCGTAGGCTATTGTCGGCATACGGTTAGGGATGATACCCAGTGCACTGGTCGGGTTTGTTTGGCGTTGTTGTTCGATAATGGAGTTCATGGCATTCAGGACGCTTTGCATAACGTTACTGACCGCTTCGTTTCCTCCTGTCTCTCCCGCGCTTTGGTAGCTGATTGAATTGCCATCCCATGTATAGTGTCCGGTTCCCCATGGATCGGGGATTTTATCGCTTCCACCGAAGAGGCTTTCAACCATACTGAAAACGGCATATGCAATACCGACAACTTGCATTCCAGGTATTAGTGAAATTGCGGCTATTGCTATACTGGTTTCATCCCCTGAAGCTATTGCAGCAACTAAACCTACATAAGGTAATACACCATTCGTTAACCCTAATGCATTCGTCCCTGTACCCATCAATGTTTGACTAATTTCTGTAGCAATTCCTGCGCTAGCTCCAGCGGATGCAGCGAAATCGGCATAAGCAGTTGCTGCAAAATTGACAGTTTGAAGCCCAGCATTAGTAGCGCCGATGACGTCCCCACGTTTAAGTGCCGCATCTAAGCTCATAAGGCTAAGTATTCCACTTCCCACACTCGCCGCACCATCTAAAGCATAATTTGTGGTACTGGACGTCATCTTGCTAATATCGTTTGCAACCCGAAGTCCTGAAGCTACTTCTGGTAGTGGCTGACCGCTTTGGATCGCTTTTATAAGTGAAAGAGCGTCAATCATTGAAGGGCCATAAGTAGAAACTCCATCAATTAAATTACTTACTCCCGATGTTATAGGTGCAATAATATTACTAATTTTTTGTTGAAAATCAATATTCAAGCCCAAGACTGTATTAGGGTCTTGTTGCATTAATGCTCCATATTGATATAAAGCAGAAAGTTCTGAATCGGCTCCAAAATTTCCACTGCCTGCCATCAAGTCCGAATATTTAATTTCTCGGTTTAATGTTTTCGTATAAAACCATTCCCCTTCCACAGAGTTATGTATCACATACATTCCTTCATCTGTAGGAAGTGTAAGAGGCTGAACAATATTTTGACCTAACATCGTATTTAATACTGATGCCGTCATATTAAAATTCAATTCAGGCAGACCATTTAAATTATAACCACCACCTATATCTGAATGGGCACCTGCGACAGTAACATTTAAATACTTTCCATCATCACTTAACCCAGGGGCTACAAGACTCATAGAAGGAAATAGTGTTCTATATTCATTTGCTGCAGTAATTTGCAATGCTGCAACTGTAGAAGGAGATAGAGACAAATCACTAGTAATTCCTGTAATCACGGGATCATATAAAATTGCTGCTTGTGCAATCGTTCCAGGATCTTGAAGAATTTTTGTATAAGTTGTAACTTGTTTCCATTGAGTAGGGTCTGCACTAGTTGTATCTATCGAAACAACAGCTGAATCAGGATCTATGATACCACGTTCTTCAACTAATTGATTAAATTTTGCAATGACCCCGGAACCTCGGCTAAATCCAAGTTCACCTAAAGAAATGTCCGCATTAGGATTTTCAGCTAACCAAGTTTTTGCTTGCTTACAAAATGCAGTATATAATTCTTCAGCACGCTCATCGTAAGAAAATCCTAAGCCTGAATCCAAACTTCCTCCAAGCCCTCCTTGTGTTCCAGGACCTTCTTTATAAGAATAACCAATATTACTATTAGGATTGTTTTTAAGTGTTTCCGTTAATTGATTGTATAAGATTCCAATATTTGTTGCAGGTCCCATTTTAGGATCATTAACATTATTCTCCGTACCATCTGCTAATGCTATAAAGACACGCGAATTTACATTAGACGCATCATAAATCTTAGGTAAATTCATCTGATCAATTTGGGCTACTGCATTCGTATAAGTGTCAATATTCTTTGCAACAGGAATAGTAGAAACACCATCCGGTAAAGTTGTAGTATCTGCCATAATTCAACTCCTTTCTAATAAGTTTTTGAGAACATTAATGTTCTATTACGTTTGGATGTACGATTTGATACATTTCTATCTTCAGGCAAAAGGCTTATATCAACATCACTGTAAATATTCAGAGTACGATCATTCACCTCAATAACAATAACCGGATTGCCAACTGTTGGTATTGGCCAATAAATGAGTTTGGGATCTTCATGATTTGGAATTACTTTACCTGGAAATATCTCATCCAAATCTATAGTAGTCTCTATAACACTATCATCTAATGCATGCCATTGAATATAAAGAGGACCTTCAAAAGAGCGATAATGTCCCATTGTTCCACTCAAGAATTTTGTATCATCGCTTGGCTGTTTAGCACGTGCAATTACACGGCGATGTTCTGGATTATATTCTCTTATAAATACTCCATGCGAGTGATAATTACCATATCCAATTCTCAAATCACTTGAACTATAACAATCTAAGTACAAATCATGTTTGTCAAACATTAATATTCCCGGTTTTGTCATTGCACATCCTCCAAAAGATAAAGTTGATAAAATTAAAGTATTTAAAAAAATGCCTTTTAGTCTTTTCACACCACTCTCCTAATCCAAGTCAAATTATTTACACACTGATCTCTGCAATCCAGTCCGTTGGACGACCAGTCTTTTGCGGTAAACCCGTCCGAACCGTTCGGTACCACCAGTATTTCGTGCGTAGCGCTGTTGGCGTAGGTAGCCATCCGAAATCCGGTCGTCGTATCATCCGTGACACTGGTAACGACAAACCCGCTCGGAGTATCAAACGGCTGCTGGACATCCGTCCCCATATTGTTCAGCGGAGCGAGACTTGCTCCGACCGAGAGCTGACCGTAGGTCATATCGGTGGCTGTCACCCCCAACTTAAAGAGTCGATTGATTTGATCGGCTGTTAATTCCATATTTATTCTTCCCCTTCACAAAGATTGATCATTTCGATAGTACTGACGGTATTTTCTCTGAGTCCGTTCGTATGTTTGTAAGTGATTTTGCATCCATCGGGCGAAACCGCAAGTCCTCGGGTGATATTGTTATAGCCGGCTTTTTCGTTTCCAACGTACCAGTCATTGAGACGAACAAACTTGTCTCCACGTATCAAATACGCTCCGCTGGTATCTTTTCGGGCAGGAATATAATTAGCCCGTTCGTTTACAACTACAATTCCTTTTTTGGTGATAGCGGCTCTTACGGTATCTTTATTCCAATAATAAGCATAAGGGAGTTCATAACGCTCGATCGTTCCGTCAGGATGAAGGGTCAAAACCCTATCGGGTCCTTTTGATTTATCGAATCCCCCGTAGAGAAACATATTAAGGATATATACCCCTGCCCATTCGTCCCACCATACTCCGTGGACATCATAATTGGTCAGTGAAAGGTTTATCCGTGTTCCATCAGGGCGGATAACTCCAACAGATGTTGCCGGACGCGGATCATTACGATCTTTTTTCCATCCGATATCTATAAATCCGTCTTGCTCACGCAACGGATAAGTCCAATTCGGTGTGTCGGGTTTGTATCGTGGCCCATCATACACGACACATGTATGTTTATCTGAATGGAGAAGAGGGTCTCCTTGTTTCCAGGCACTTTTATCGATCTCTTTACCTATAAATCCAGTATATGTATATACGGAATGATTAGTTAACTTTTCTCTATTATAGAAAATGCTTGAATACCCATCATAAGAACACCATAGCATTCCATCGTGATAGGGGATTACTCTATCTTTTTTTGTATCCCAAATAACGGTCTCACCGTTAAAAGCAAACGGGTTAAACGTCTTCATCTGCAAAAACGGCTCCCCCTTTTTCAGACGGGTAAAGATCACCCGATCATTATCGAGCCATGCCACAACGCTTGGGCAGTCGGTACATACCTCTTCGCCGCTTTTGTGGATCGTATAAGGGTAGTCTTTGGTCGGGAACGGACCGCTGAATTCGAAGGCTTGAAGCGAAATACCCAACACTAAAAACCCAAATAGCCAATAAGGATGATTCAACTGTCTCATTATTCTTTCCCTTCACATAGATTGATCATTTCGATAGTGCTCATAATTTTCATATTCATCTCGTCTTGTCTTATGATTTTAAGGGTAATGAAAAATTAGAACCGCAACATTGAAACCCAAGTTTTCCCATCATCTGATTAAATCGTTCTATCTCAATAGCAACACTCATGTTGATATTAAGTTCATGTGCATTATGTTGTTCTGCCCACTTTCTAAAAGCAAGTAGTATCTTAATCGCTGCCGGGCTCCCCCTAGATTCAGAGCGAATATAAAAAAAACGATCTTGTGCTATCTTTACGTCGCAGAAAAAGAAATCTATCGCATATCCTCCCAAGCCACCAATGATTTTGTTATCGATAACCGCAACAATAATTACTGATTGAGTGGTCTCAGAAATCATACTTTCCAAAACTTTCCCCATTTTTTCACGATTAAGACCAAAAGATCGAAACCGTGACTCTTCAACCATTTTTTCTCCTAAATCCAATATGTCAGAAATATCTTCTATCGTTGCGAATCGTATGGTCATGCTAATGATTTCTCCTGATGGTGTGATGATGTTCCAATTAGAACGGTTTTATCAACAATAAGGCTTTTAGGGAGGGCGTGGGTAATGAAAAGCATCGTCACTTTCCCGTGCAGCTGATTGACCGTTGCCGCAAAATGTTCCGAGGTTTGTGCATCGAGTGCACTCGTCGCTTCGTCAAATATGAGAATCTTCGGTTGTTTGAGCAGAGCACGGGCAATGGCGAGGCGTTGGCGCTGTCCGCCGGAAAGTCCTGAACCCCTTTCCCCGATCACATTCTGATATCCGTCTGGAAGCGTTTCAATCGTCTCATGAATCTCGGCGAGCTTACACGCATGGATAATCTGCTCAAACGTCGCGTGCGGATTGGCGGCGAGGAGATTGTCATAGAT
This sequence comes from Sulfuricurvum sp., assembly GCF_028710345.1. Taxonomy (NCBI): domain Bacteria; kingdom Pseudomonadati; phylum Campylobacterota; class Epsilonproteobacteria; order Campylobacterales; family Sulfurimonadaceae; genus Sulfuricurvum; species Sulfuricurvum sp. The sequence goes on from NZ_JAQTUH010000020.1 coordinate 16,337, forward strand.
TGTTCCGGAGAATAGAACCGTCTCTTGCGGTACTACCCCGAAATAGTGGCGCAGTTCATTGGCGGAATAGTTTTGAATATCGGTACCGTCGATACGGATACGTCCGTCAGTAGGCTGATAAAACCCTTGTAGTATTTTTGCGAAGGTACTTTTCCCCGATCCTGAGGGTCCCATAATGGTGACCGTATCTCCGGGCTCTACTGTGAGGTTAAAGTTCTCATAGAGATAAGGTAATTGTTCATTGTGCCGAAAGCTGAGCCCTTCGATCTCAATACGCCCTTTCCCCTCTCTCAGACGGGAGGGCTGAATACTGTAAGGTTCGGTTGGAGCGTTCATCACATCGCCCAACCGTTTGACGGAGAGTTCGGCTTGCTGAAACTGCTGCCAAAGACCGACAAGACGGAGCATCGGCTGAGACAGTTTCCCGGCGAACATTTGAAACGCTACGAGCATACCGATCGTAAACTCGGTACTTTTCATAACGGTATACGCACCCACTACAAGGATAAGCAAAGAAAGGAACTGTTCTAAAAAGTTTGCGGCGGTATTGTAGGTATTGGCGAGTTGTTTGGTTTTAAAGGTAGCATGAAGATATTCCGCCAAATAATCTGAAAACCGGTTGCGGAGCTGAGGCTCCATTTGCAGGCTCTTGACCGTTTCAATCCCTGCAATGTATTCGGTCATAAATGCTTGATTGCGTGCACCCAATAAAAACTGCTGATCGAGTTGTTTTTGAAACATCGGGGCAACGATAAGGCTGATGATGACAATAACTGCCAATACCCCTATTACGATCATCGTCAGCATGACGCTGTAATAAAACATGATCCCCACAAAGATCAATAAAAACGGAAAATCCAAAATCAGAGTTACGGCGGCACTGGCGATAAACTCTCGAATCGTCTCTACTCCGTGAAGACGTGCGGCGATCACACCCGTCGGACGAGATTCGAAATAACGGGGAGGAAGTTTGAACAGATGATCGAATACACCTGCCGCCAAAACGGCATCGACTCGATTACCCGTATGTAAAATCAGATATTGACGCACCCAGGAGAGGATGGCGGAGAAGATCATAAATACGCCCAACCCAAAAGCGATAACCAAAAGAGTGCTCTCAGTACGGTGGACAACGACCTTATCGATAATAGTCTGGGTAAAGAGCGGTGTTCCCAATGCAAGCAATTGAATCACCAATGATGCAAGCAATACATCCCGCCATGTTTTTTTATACTTGAAGAGTTCAGGGATAAACCATCCGAATCCAAAGGATCGTTCTTTGGTAGCCGAAGCATCCGGATCACTCAGTGCATCGGCATTACGAGCGGCAAGAATGACCGATCCCAAATAGCGTTCGGAGAACTCTGCTATGGAAAGCTGTAAAGGACTATTGGTACCAGCTTCAAAAAGGATCACTTTTTCAGCCGATGCATCGGAGATCAATGCGATTGAAGCCGATTCACTATCATCGGTTTTTAAACGTATCAATGCGAAGCAGGGAAACGACATCGTTGACAGTTTATCGCTCTTGAGGGCAAGTTGTTTGCTTTTAAATCCGAGACTGCGCATCCCGTGAATCATATTATCAGTGGTTAATGGGAGAGGGAATTGGCTTAAAAGAAGTTTGGCATCAAAGGGCACCCGATTAAGAGCACACAAACTCCCTAACGCCCAAACAAACTCTTCAGGTAATAGAATTTGACTGACCATACCGCTATGAGTTGATTTATGAAATTTTGACGCAATATATTTTAACATTCAGTATCCAAATTTAAATTGTTTAAAAATTACTATAAATTATTATTTTCAATTTTATACAATCTGATGAGTATATTATAATTTTTTTGATTTTCCAATATCAAATGGATGTTTGAGTATACAAATACGTTTGCAATAGCATGTTTAAAAAGAATATATTTCTTATTAACACACAATTAATATACATTTAAATCCATAGCTTTCGGGAATTTAAAATGCAAAGCCATTATTTAATATAATATAACTATTTTTTAGTAATTCAAATTACAATGTAACCTTATGAAACATCTTTGTTCAATCTGTAGTATCCACTCTACTCGTCGTATTATTTTTTCCTTATTCTTTGTATATTTAAAACTACTTCTTGCAAATTACTTAACTAGAGTTTTTATTCATATTCAACGCAAATCAAGTGAGACTGTGAAAGAACCCTATAAATTTCAGACTGATTTAGCTTTGAGATCCCAAAAATCATATCTAAACCCATTGAGTTGAAGAATTTGTACTAAAACAGTCCAAATCTCAATAGATACGGCAATCTGCAATGCTATTTCAGTCTTTATGGCATCAATATTTTCATTGTTTTTCAATGCACTTATCAGTTGTCTGAACAAGTTTTGGCCAATTAAATTGAGTACGCGTCTGAAGTTGTATATGAACATGATCAAAGCGTTTTCACCTGAAACTTTTTCTATACCTCTCACAAGAAAGTGTGACCAGCCCAATGTCTGTTTGATTGTACCGAAAGGGTGTTCGCAAATGGCAGCTCTTTTATTGATGACGTTTTTAGCGTGGGCGGTTTGCATCATCCGAGCATGTTCTTTAACGGTTTGGTAATATTCTGAAATAGATATTTTTTTAAATCTTGATTTGTCCGGGATACATTGGCTTCGGATCGGGCAGGTGCTACAACTTTTTATGGCCGCACCATAGAAATAATATCGTGTATCGTCTTGTCCTATTTGTACGGCAGTGCTTTTGTGCAACTCTTTTTGATTAGGACAGATAAATAAATCGTTTGATGGATCATAGGTAAACGCATCTTGAGGAAAAAATCCTTTTTTCTCGCGACCCTTTTGTTTGTCTGGAATACTCAAATAGGGGGTAATGTTCTCTTTCTTACAATTATTGACTTGCTTGCCACCATAATAACCGGCATCGGCAACGACGTTTAAATGATCTTGATCCAAGATGGCTTTAGCCTCTTTTGCCATTGGATAGAGCTGATGATAATCTTGTCCTTCTGAACTCACATCGGTTGCTACTATGAGTTTGTGCTCGCTGTCAACAGCGATTTGACTGTTATACGCCATGAGATTATGGCTGGGTTTAACCATTTTTTTTGCATCTGGATCGGTTCTATTGTATTGAGTGACGCCCATCTTTTCGAGCAGTGCTAGATCCTTATCGAGTTTAGCCTTTTTTGTTTTCATCTTGGAAAGATAATTCGCTGTCGGTTTCAACGGTTGTTCTGTTTTGTCAGAATTATCGGAAAAATTCAGTGCGTTGAGATACTCATCGATCTTTTCATCGATTTTGGCTAAATCACTCACAACATTTTTTTTGCTGATCAACTGATTTTTAGAAGCATTCGCTCTTAAAAAAGCCCCATCAATCGCTACCAGCTCACCTGTAACTAAATCTATATCCCTACACAATAAAACGAACTCTCGAAACACTTTTTTAAGGGCTTTGCTGTTTTCTTTTCGAAAATTGGCAATTGTTTTATAGCTCGGTTGCAAGCCGACACAGAGCCACATCATTTCTATATTACGTTTTATTTCCACTTCCAACCGTCTTGAGCTGCGGACCTTATTGAGATAACCATAGATGTAAATCTTGAGCAATAGTTTTGGATGGTACGCCGGTTGTCCATCGGATGAATTTAATGCAGCCTTGGTAAACCCTAATTCAATCATATCAAGCAACTCAACATAATCCTCTATAGCTCTGACAGGATTATCCGCACTTACATACTCATCAATACTTGGCGGAAAAAATATTTGCTGCTTCCGATTTTCACCTTCTTTGTAAAGATTGCCCATTTTATCTCAATCCTCTATAAAGCCCTAAATATAGCCGTTTTATTGGGAAAATTGTAGCATTTTAAAGGTTTATTATGGGAATACAGATGCTGCTTTATACACGTATTTCAAGTTGCTTTTAGAAAGTTCTTTCACAGTCTCAAGTGTTTTCCATACACTCTCCCATACCCTTCATTTAGCAGCTAAAAAGCTGCCATAATCTATACGAAAAACACTATCGGAATGATATAATAGACGGATACTAAAATTTGAGGTTTTCCGACATGCTTTGTAAAATATCAAAATTTTGAGAACTGAAAAAATTGGTCGGAAACATTATTATATTAATGACTTTTTACTGGATATTTTGATAAATCAATAGTATGGTAGTTTGATCAATAT
>NZ_JAQTUH010000021.1 GCF_028710345.1 Sulfuricurvum sp.
ATTTAAAAAATCTTCCAGTGATTCGGCGGCTACTTCTTGACGTACTTTAGAATATCGTATGAGCGACATTTGTTAATAAAAGCATCAAAAACTGAAATGACTAGCTAGTTCTCTATGAAATAATAAAAATGTCATATTAATTACAAAAAAAGGAGAGTAAAAAAGAGAAGAATAGATTAAATACTATGAAAGCATACGCATTCTTTTATCAAACTAAATACAAATGCAGATAAGTCAATATATCTATTGACAGTAAAGTGATACCCGTTTTTGGCACCCATTGTGTTTTTCATAAAAAAATAATATAAACTTTTATGATTTTAAAACCTAACTAAAGTACTTATTCATGGGTATTTTAAGGGGGTGGTACCAGTGGGCACTACATTCCACTCCCTATTTTACGCTATTTAAAAGATTTTAATATTCAAAAAGTACATTATAGAGTACATTAAACAATTTTTAATCAATATATGTGTGATTTTGGAATTATTTCTTCTGGCTTTTAACCAATTATCAACTTGATTCTAATTTTTCTTTTCTCTTCTGCCAATCTGGCATGTGTAAACTCAGATAATTGTAGAAGCTTTTACTATGGTCATTATAGATCAAATGAACCAATTCATGAAAAATGACATACTCGATTGAGCTTTTTGGTTTCTTGATAAGTTCAAGATTTAGATTGATATACGATTTCTTTGGGTTACAAGATCCCCAACGAGTTTTCATTGATCTAATCCGAACTGCTTTGATCTCTAGTTTGACGATAGTGTTATATTTTGCAATATTTTTCTGAAAATACTCGATAGCCCTAGATTTATACCAATCATTGATAAGCTTTTCTTTCTTGCTATAGTCATTTTTGTCTTTAACAAAAAGCTCAAAATATCCACGATTCAGTCGAGCTTTCTCTTCATTTGATTCGATCACCTTTAGGCGATAATTCCTACCGAGATATACAAAGCTTTCACCACTCACTAGCTCTTTTTTTGGTTGGGTATTTTTTTGAAAGATTGCAAGCTGCTGTTTGACCCAATTGGATCTTTTATATAGAATATGGTCAATTTCTCTATCCGTCATATCAAGAGGCACCGTTAGTAATACTTCTTGATTTGGTTTGACTTTTAAATTGGCGTGCTTGATATCCTTATAGATGATTGTAATGTTATCTCTTTGCATAGTTGTTGATGCCGATGGAACGAACTTGGGCGATGATGTCATCTAAATCCGCAAATTTAATATTGTGGGTACTCTCTAGCTCCCAAAGCAAATCGTCAATCTCTTGATCGATAGCATTTTTTACATCATTATTATTTTCCCAATCAGGTTTTTTGGATGCTTCTTTAAATATAGAGTCCACTTTTATGACAACTTCGATAAATGTTTCAGTAGGTAGATCCTGCATGTGTTGCTTCAGGTTATCGTAAAATGATCGAGCTGTAGGGTTATGTTTGATCTGTTCCGGGTATTCGTCAAGATCGTCACTATTTTTTTGCATCAATAGTGAACGAATATCTTTTGCGTGTTTGAGTTTGTCTTCATCACTGAGCCGCCCCTCTTTATACTCATCCAAAATCTCTTGGATGCGTTTAGAGAGCTTGTCGTAATACGCCGGATTTTGCTCACGACGTTCAGAAATAACTTTTGTACTTGCACTAATGATAGTATCTGCTCTGGCATTGTCTCCCACAACACGATCAAGCTCTTTTTCAAAGTCTGCTTCAAAGATATTAACGAGCTTGGTGAGTTGATTAACCTCTTCGGCACTGATGAATGTATCCAGAAGTTTTTGCATCTGCTTTTCGTATTTGCCGAAATCTACCTCTTCGTGGTAGCGGATTTTGACACTTTTACGGAGTTCACTGTAGAACTTCATAGCCCTTTTATACTCTTCGATTTCTGCTTTAGTGAAGACTTCTGTGATCTTGTCGCTGGATAGAGCGAGCTTGAGTGCTCTTGCGTAAGATGATAGGAGCTCATAAAACTCTTTTCTCTTATCCTCATCCCCCAAGAAAACTTCATAACTCTCTTGATCATTTTTATTGTCTACAAGGTCAAAAAGCTCTTTGAGATGAGAATAAAATGTTTTTACTCTCGCCACTTCTTCTTTGATGTCGATGACAGCACCCAAAAGATCCTCTTCTTCGAAGCCATCGAGTGAACTGTATGAAGTTAGAGCTTGGTCAAGATTTCCTAAAAGCCCTCGATAATCAACAATAAATCCAAAGTCTTTTCCATCATACAAGCGGTTTACACGCGCAATAGCCTGTAAGAGATTATGCTCTTTGAGCTCTTTGTCAATGTAAAGTATCGCGGCTCTGGGTGCATCAAATCCGGTCAAAAGTTTATCGACTACGATCAGCAATTCTATCTCATCACCCTCAATAAATTCGTCTTTGATCTTTTCGAGGAAGCGTTCTTCGTCACCATACTTTCTAATAAGTTTATTCCATGCTTCGATAACGAATTGTTTATTGCTTTCATCGACTTCGTCATGTCCTTCACGAGTATCGGGAGCCGAAATGACAAAAGAGGTTTTGATATTGCCAAACTCTTCGAAAATAGAGTGATATTTGATCGCTTCGTATTTACTGCTGGTAGCCAGCATCGCTTTGAATCCTGTCCCCTGTATGTTTCTAATGAAATGTTCATTGATATCGAGCGCGATCATCTCCAGACGTCGTTCACTGGAAGCGATTCTCTGAAATCTCGCCCATTTTCTTTTCAGATCCATTTTTTGTTCATCATTTAGATCGCGAGATATCATCTCAAATCGACGATCCAGCCCGTTTTGATCATTAACCCATTGATCTACCAATCTACCTTCATACAGCAACGGTAAAACCGCATTGTCTCGTACTGCCTGATCGATTGTATATTTGTGGATCAACCCGCCAAATTTAGCGATAGAGCTTTTCTCACGTTTGAGCAGAGGTGTTCCCGTAAACCCGAGATAGCATCCGTTGTCAAACACTTTTTTCATTGACTTGTGTAGATCACCGCCTTGGGTTCGGTGTGATTCATCCACGAGCACGAAAATATTTGGATCATCCAAGACGATTTTTTCTTTTTCAACCGTTTCAAATTTATGAATCAGAGTGGTTATGACGCTCATGCCCGATTGTAGTTTTTCAATCAAATCATGACCGCTGCTGGCACGTCCCGCTTTGATTTCACTGTTGGCAAACGTTGTATGTATCTGTCTATCCAAATCCGTTCTATCCGTGACCACAATGATTTTAGAACCTGCGATATCCCGTTTGATCACTTTTGTAAGCATTGCCATGGTGAGTGACTTCCCGCTTCCTTGTGTGTGCCAAACAAGACCTCCGCCGCGTCTACCGGTATTATCAAACACATTTATCTTTTTAACGATTTCTTTGATCGCAAAGAACTGCTGATAACGAGCCACTTTCTTGATCTTATTGTCAAAGATGATATAAGAGTGCAAGATTTCGATCACGCGATTTTTGCTAAACAGTGCAAAAATAGTTTTGTCCAGTGCACTAACAGATCTGTTTTCTATGAGATAATTCGGCTCATTTTTAAACTCTTCCTCTTCCCATACAGCATAGAATTTTTTAGGTGTCCCGGCAGTTGCGTATTTAGGGCTATGGTTATTTCCGGCAATGGTGAGTTGAATGTATTTGAAGAGATGAGGAATTTCGTCTTTACCTTGATTGCGGATCATTTGGGAGATACCTTGCTCCGCGTCTACACTTGATTTTTTCAGCTCGATCACAGCAAAGGGAATACCGTTGATAAATAGTACCAAGTCAGGGCGTCTTGTCTTCTCAACTTCAGATGTAATTTGGCGATTGACAGTGAACTCTTCTGTGACATGAAATATATTGTTTTCAGGATTTTTGAAATCGATATACTGGAGAGAGAAGCTTTTTTTGACACCATCGATCAGCTCTTCATCATAACTGGTTCCAAGCATGAGTTTGTCACTGATTTTTTGGTTGGCACTCATGAGTCCTTCATTGAGTGGTACATTGAGTTCTTCGATCGCTTTGGCGATGTTTTTTGGGGAAAATGTATATTCTACCCCTTTATATTCGAAACCATTTATTTTTTGCAGTTGTTCGAGGAGAATGTCTTTTAGTATTACCTCTCCGAGTTTGCCATTGCGAATTTTTACATTCTCTTCTTGGCTAATGTAGGTATAGCCCATATTCTTTAAAAGTTCTATAGTGTTGTTTTGAATAGTGGTTTCATTGGAGATATTTGGGTTCATCTTGTTGCCTTTATCTTTGCACAAGTTAATGCACGTATCTTTTTAATTCCTTGCCATGATCTTTTATGACAATTTCTAAATTTACCTTCTGATTTATTTTTATTTTTACTTTCGTCACATATGCATTTGTTTTGTCGATAAATAGAGATGAGTTTTCGAAGAGGTATATTATTCTTTTTCATGATGTTATAAACTTTTTTAAAATCAATATTTTCTTCTTCTTCAATATATTCTAATATTCCTAACATGCCATGAGAATATTCGCCCCAAGGTGCTTGTTTGTATTTTTCATAATAACAAATCCAATATAAATAAGGTTCTAATAAATTTATAAAAAATTCTTGAATATTAAATTGTTCATTTGTAAAAAATGATTTTTCTTTTGGATAAACAGTTAAACAAAAAGAACCATCAGAATTAGTATGTAGCTGATCCATTTTTAGGTTTAAAGACTTGGCAATATTTTCAATTTTATTATCTAAACATTTAACTTTTGGAAGTATTGACTGTTCATTATGACTTAAAAAAATTTCTATATTGAAACTATCAAGTATAGTAATATTATTGTATGTTCTTTGGAAACAAATTTCACCACTTAATTTATTTGGTGAAATTGTTATATTCGGATACTCATTTTGTATCCAAAGTTGATCACTCTTTGAAAGATTTATTTTATAATTTAATTTTTTTATTTCGTCAATCATGTTCGCCAAGGCTGATTAGGAGTTAATATTGCCGATTTAGCTACATTCTCAACTTGACTTTCAAAAAAGTCATCATTAAAAAACTTCTTCCAAATCAACAATGCTTTTTTCTTGTCTTGAGTGGTTTCTAATTCACTTAAATTTATACCTTTAGTTGAATCAAACATTTCAGTTAATTTATCATATAAATTTTGAACTTTATTTTTATGTTTATCGCTAGAGGTAATTTCTTTACCATTAGTAGGATTATTAACTATTTTATTAAAGTATAATCTACTTTTTATTGCTTTAATCGTTTTATAAAACGACTCATCATCACGATTTAATACACTAACATAACATTCTTCAGATAAAATAGAAAGAATCAATCCACTTGGCATATTCCATGAGTTTCTGCTTCTAGCCCATTTTTTCAATAGTCTAACAACTCGTCTAAGTTGTTTCCCATTATTTACATCTGGACTTTTGTCAATTACAGCTTTATTAAACCATTTTGTAATAGCTTCAGGGTTAGATTCTTCCCAATTTGAACTTGCTAATTCTTGTATTTCAGCACCACTATCATTTGTATATTTCCTATAAATAGCCATATCAACATGATGCCCTTCTTCATAGTAAACTCTTACACAATTTTTTAATACCTCGGGTTCTTTTTTGAACCTATCATCTTGCATAGCTTCACAAACCATTTTTCTAGTATCAAGTGCAGTTTTATCTCCACCTTGAGTACCTTTTAGTGCATCTTTTGTAAAAATAATTCCAATATCTATATCATAATCATTATCTGGATGCTGAATGATTGTACTCATTGCATATGATCCTTGATTTATAGAGTTACTATATTGTGGATTTGAGTTTTTAATCAATCCATTTGAAAGTCTAGTTAAATTTGATTCTCTGTATTCACCTAGTGTTTTCCAAACATCTTTCAATCTAACTTTTTCATTATAAAAGTTAGTTATCTCTTTGTTGCAATCAATCATCTCTTTACTCCTATAAATTATTTAATACCCATGTGGTTTTAGCTTGATCCAAATCAGCTAAATTTTTTAATAAATCAATCTTATTTGCATCATCTAGTTGTATTTTTATACCTAAATTAGGATTTATTCTTTCATATTGATTTTTACAGCCAAGTTTGTCCATTAAGAAACTTGTTTGAAATTCAGCCAAAGCAACTTGTGAGTTCATAAGAATTTCAACCAAAGGAATCGAACCATTTTGTCTCAACCACTTAATTGTTGTATTTTGCAATGGTTCAACATCATAAGGAATTTCACAAGCTTTCCCTGTTCCAACCGATAATAAGACTACATCATCTTTGTTTTCATGTTCTGTAAAAGAAAAACTATCTATCAGAGCTACTAATGATGGATTATTTGCCACAATTCCACCATCTATTAAGTTACTAGAGTATTTAAGTTTTTCTTTTACGGGGAAGTAAGATGGTGCCGAAGCCGAAGCAATAATTGCATTTGACAATAATTCATCTTCTCTAGGCTTATTTTTGTGATTATAAGCCGATTTATGAAATCGTGGAGTCATAGTGGTAATATCAACACTTGTAATCAATAAATGAGTTTTAATATCTTTTGGATATTCAAATGTTAGTTTTTTAAAATGATTTTCTGCTCTTTCTACTAATTTGTCTTGTTTATATTTTGTACGAAATATATTAAAAGGAAAAAAATCTAGACATTTATAGTTTTTCATTTCATCTGAAAAAATTTCTTTGATATCTTCCTCGTAAATTTTTCTTACCTCCGTAGCACTTTTTCCAATAGCTAATAGTCCAGCGATAATTGCACCAGTCGAAGTTCCAGCGATTAAATCAAAGTATTCTCCTATAGGTTTATTAGAACCATCTCGATTGTTCAGTTGTTTTTCTACATTTTCTAAAATCATAGCAGTTAAGTACCCTCTGACACCACCACCATCCAAACTTAAAATTTTCATTTTTTGATTATTCATACTTTAACCCTCACTTCTCCAGTTAGTAATTTTTGCATAAGACCTTTTTTCTGCTGTTTTAACTCTTGAAGCTCGTTTTTTAGAAGGTTGATTTCAGCATCAGCAAGACTTAAACCTTCTGCTATTTTTTGTTGTTCTGGGAGTGAAGGCATGAGAATTTGAATTTTTAGCATTTCACTTTTTGTTAATTTTGAACGAGTTCCACCACCAACATAACCAGTAATATTTTTATGGACTAACGAGTAAAATAAAAACTCATTTATTAGAATATTCTTTTTTCCTCTTAAAACATGAGTATGATTATTAACCCAACATTTTCCATATGAAATATTAGCAATAGGACGAGTATTGTATTCATTAAAATTTCCACCATCTTCAGCTAATAAAACAATAGTTTCATCAAATATATAATTATTAATATAATCCATAATATTATTAGCACCCCAATATGGTATATTTCCTTGAAGTTTCTGTCTTTCTTCATCATTAAGTGGTTTTCTCATGTTATCAAGACAATCACAAGTTTCTCCCAATCTCACTTCTTCCCACTCATCAGTAAACCCATCAAAGCGAACTTCACCGCTTAAAAGCTTTTGCATAAGCCCTTTTTTGGACTGTTCTTTTTCTTTGATCAGCTCTTCTTGTTTGATAATAGCTTCATCCCAAGTAGCAAGAATTTGAGCTATTTTTTGTTGTTCTTGATATGATGGTAATGGTATTTTGAGTTCTGCAAATTCACCTTGTCCTAGTGTTTTATTGCGTCCTGCTCCACCTGGAGAAGCGAGTTCAAGCAAATATTTTCCTCGCTTAGATTTAAATAAATAAACCAAATAATCAAGATCTAGTACATTCTTTTGAGGCTTATACATTGGAAATCTATGCGAAGCGATCATTCCGATTTCATTTACTGTTGTTTTGCCAATAGCTTGTTCCCATGCAAATACAATATTGACAATAAAGCAGTCAGGTTCAATCCAAAATACTGATTTATCTCCTATCTCATCGATAGTAGTAAACTTTTTATAGAAAAGTCCCTTACCATGAGAACGAATCCCAATTTCTTGGTAATTCTCGTCAGGTTTTACTTCGAGAGGCTTTCGTACTCTTTTCAGTACCTCGTCGATTCGATATAAATTCCAATCTGTTGGGATGATTCCAACTTTAGTTTTTTTATAACCTGTTGGTACAATTGCTTCCATACTAAAGCCCTAGCTCTTGGAGATATTCACTCATTTTGGTTTTGATAGTTGCCAATTCAGCTTCCACCTTGGCAATACTTATTTTTGTCGCTTCGATATCGACTGCTTCTTCCTCTTCGAATGTGTCTACATATCTAGGAATATTGAGGTTGTAGTCGTTTTCTTGGATCTCTTCCAAAGTCGCTACATGAGAGTACTTTTCTATCTCTTCTCTTTTGTGATAAGTATTAAGAATTTTTGCTATGTATTCATCAGCTAAGTTATTTTGGTTTTTAGCCTTATCAAACTCACGGCTTGCATCGATAAAGAAAATGTCTTTATGGGTTCGGTTCTTTTTAAATACTAAGATTGTCGCTGGTATACCGGTACCAAAGAAGAGGTTCGCCGGCAATCCAATGACGGCATCAAGCAGGTTTTCATTAATTAATTTTTCTCTGATTCTTCCTTCACTGGCACCACGAAACAACACACCATGTGGGAGTACAACACCCATTCGCCCTTTTTCATTGAGGCTTTTGATCATGTGCGTAACAAAGGCATAATCCCCTTTGCTTTTTGGTGGTAAGCCGTAATCATTAAATCTTCTGTATGGGTCATTTTCTGCAAAATCCGCACCCCATTTATCGAGACTAAACGGTGGGTTGGCAACTACTACGTCAAATTTCATTAGTTTGTCATCTTCGACATGTAGAGGATTTCTAATAGTATCTCCCCATGCGATTTTTGCATCGTTAATCTCGTGCAGATACATATTCATCCGGCATAATGCGTGAGTTTGTCCATTTTTCTCTTGTCCATAGATGGCAAAATTTGGACTTCCTACCTCTTGACTTGCCTTGATTAGAAGTGATCCAGATCCACATGTCGGATCATAGATGCGATCTCCCTCTTTAGGTTCTACGAGTTTTGCCAGAAGCGTTGAGACTTCACTTGGTGTAAAAAATTCTCCACCTTTTTTCCCCGCGTCACTCGCAAAATGTGCGATTAAGTATTCATAGCTATCTCCGATAATATCTTGACCAGTGAGTTTGCTCGGGCTCAAATCCAGTCGCGAATCGCTAAAATCTTCGAGAAGATGTTTTAGGATTGCATTTCTCTCTTTGGTATCGCCGAGAATTTTTTTGTCATTAAAATCAACGTTCCTAAAGATCCCTTCGAGCTTTTCTGGGTTGTCTTCCTCTATTTTTTCAAGGGCTTTATTGATCACGTCACCAAGATTGTTTGCCTCTTTATGTTTGAGTAGATATTCGAACGTGCAGCTCTCATCGAGAACAAATTTTTCTCTCTGGAGTGCTCTTTGTACCCGATCTTCATCGCCGTTGTATTTTTCATTGAGGGTTTGAAGTTTCTCTTTATAGAAATCCGATAGATATTTGACAAATAGCATACTGAGGACATAGTCTTTATACTGTGAACTATCCATTGTCCCCCGAAATGTGTCACACGCTTTCCATACTACGTTGTTAATTACTTCTTTTGTTGTTTTCATTTATTTATTTCCTTATTTAAAATAGTGTCGAGCAGTTCGTTTTTGAATTGGGTTTTTAGAGTTTTGAGTTCTTCTAATAGTTCGATTTCTTGGTTGGCAAGATTGAGTATAGATACGATTTTCTCTTGAGTGTGCAGAGATGGAAGAGTTATTTCCAAATCAGCTAATTCACTCGCTTTGAGCATTTGTATCGTTGTGCCTTGCAGCTCTTTGTGAAGTCTTTTTTGTGCTTCATTGGAGTTAATATAGTGTGTAAGGTAACTGCTATTGACTTCCTTCTTTGGTTTGATAATTGCCATGAGTGCTGGAACAAGTAAGCCAGAGCTTTTCTTATCAATATATACGGCAGTATTTGGTTCTCTCAATCTGACCAAAATATCACCTTCTTGTGTGATGTAGCTTTCATTCAACTCTTCATTGGCTATAAACTCATCGAGCTCATCATGAAATAAATGACCCGTTGAAGAGAAAGCTTTTAATGTGACCGTTTTGTATCTAAAAAATTGATCATCATGAATGTCACCTTTTTTACGAGCTAAAGGCAAACCAATTCTGATGATTGATAGTTTTTCTAACTTCATCACTGCTCCAATTGTTTTATTTTAGAAATAATACATTATTAAAATGCATCTTGTCAAGTAGTTTTTGTATTATTCCTATAGTAATACATATAAATTACTATTTTTTAAATCTTTTCAACCTATCATCCTTGGTTAATTCTTCTTTTACAATAGTTGCTGATTTTTTTTTGGCAGTTGTTTTATTGTTCACGAGATCTTTGTTCTCTAAATACTGCAGAGTCTCTTTTCTTGGAAGTGGTTCATTCGTATTCATTGTCACAATACATTTAATACACCCATGTAGACACTCGTCATCGTGCTTTTGATCAATAAATAATCTTTCTGTAGCTTTAAGCATCCAACTTTCCCACCGATTTTTGGCCAAATCGTAAACATACCCTACTCCACCAGATTGATTATCGTAAAGCAGAATGTTAAAGTAGCCATCAGATTCTAGAACCAAAGAACTTATCTCTCTTTCATCAATACCTAACTCATCTGCTCCACTAAGTTGAAATGCATTCGACAAAGTTTGTGCTAATAATATTCCATCAATTTTTCTCTTTGGTATGATCAAAATAGCATCTGTTGTCATTTTGGCTAACAGTTGATGATTTCTCCAAACTGTGGGTGTAGTGTCCAGACATTTAATGGAATTCGATTCGCTATATATTGGTGGGTGTTTTTTGAAACCATTTGGAAGTTTGTCATAAGTCCCATTTTCAGCTTTATCGTTCTCTGATACGGTATATCCGCATTTGGTACAAACAGCAAATCCTAATCCTTTATCGCCTTTGTTAATGCCATAAATTGTAGCTTTATCTTTGTAGACGACAGAAAAATCTTCATACTCAAAAACAACATCACTATCTTCTCTATTATGAATGGCACTATGGATTTCTAATTTACCTACTTTTTCAGGATTGCCAGCATCATAGGATAATTTATCCGATGCTGCTGTGATGTAGCCATATTCAGGAATTAAATAATGCGATGATGGGCGAATGATTCCTGTACATCCTGGCATATTACATTCATGTACTTTTGTATAAGGTGAAGTGAAAAAATGGCCATTTGAACACGTATAAATGAACCCTTTTTCTCCAAATGCTTCATCCAAATTAGTTCCGGTGAAGTGTTTTGAAATCCCTTTGGATTCAACCAACATACCACCTGCAAGAATTTTTGATCCTGGCACGTATTCTGATAATGCCAAAAAGCTTCCTCGGGATAGCTCAAATAGCTTCTTGCCATTGATTACCTGCAAGGTTTTCACATCTATAGGAAACCCATACTTAGGTAATACCTGTGCATTGGAAAAAACTTCGATAAGGCTTTCCCCATGCTTTTGTTTGATACTGTAGCGAATCGCATTTTTATGGCTGGCCGATGTCGCAAAATTCCAATCTGCATAGAGTGCTTTTAGATTGTTCAAATAGTCAGTACTAATCCCATCGATCGCATTATAAAAGTTACGGATTAGCGCTTTAAACTCTGGCTTTTTATTCGTATATTTGAATATATCTTCAAAGATTTCCTCATCTGATAAAGTTACTGCGTAAGAAGATAAAAACTTGAGGAATTGTTGACATATCGAATTCTCATCGACATCCAATTCAACACGTCCATAGGCATTATCCGTGTGTTTTGGAAGTTCGTACACCCCCACAAAATATCCCATGCTTTTAAAGGAATCAAAAATCAATCCATCCGCACTGACATTATTCTCATAAAATTTGCTCAGCATATAGGAATTCAAGTGCCTGATTGCAAGCTTCTCTTTTTCCAATGAGATAGTCAATTTTTTATGCGGTTTATCAAGATAAAACTTGAAATTTCTAAAGACATTTTGATCGAAATGACGAGTTTTCGTGTAGGTTAAAATAATCGATGACCCGTCAGTTCTACGGCCAGCACGACCTGAACGTTGAATGTAGTTAGCTTTGTTAGGCGGCACGTTCGCCATTAATACACCACTTAATCCACCGATATCGATCCCGACTTCAAGCGTGGTTGTGGCAGAAAGTACATTTCTCTTTCCTTGAATGAATAAATCTTGTAGCCGTCGATTTTCTTGTGAGGATAACTGGGCGGAATGCTCTTCAGCCCATAGCCCCATGCTTAATTCCAATGATTCATCACGATAAAGTTTGCGATAGCGTGAAAAATAGGGATCTTTGTCTAAATCATCTTGAGTAACCGCTTGAAGCTCTGTTATACTGTTTTGATGAGGGATTAGTCCATCTACAGTTTCTTTCCAAAGTGTGTTGTTAATGGTATTGAGGTGCAGATTTTCAGGCTGGCTTATCGTAAATTGATGAAATACCAATCTAAAAGCTTCCACAATCCTGTCATCTTCTGTTTGAATTTTCCCCCATTCTACCCATTTGATATCATTACGTTTAGCTAATGACATAAACGTGTTGTAAACTGCTTCCAAAAAATTATAAACATTATCCTCAGAATCTTCAATATTCAGATTACTCAGAATTTGCGCCGTAAACTTGTAAACAGCATTACGCGATGTTGCTTTTAAATTGAAAAGATTTTTATTCTTTCCATTAAAAGTAACATAAGTTCCAAGTCCCATCAATCTTGAATGATAGTCCTTATAGGTTGTATCGGATGACTCAATAGTAACAGATCTTAGTTTCCTAAAAAGATAAATAAAACTTTTCATAATTGCGACATAGTCAAACTTATAGCCCAAAAAGTATCTGTCTAAATACGTTTTCAAATCATCTGCATCAAGCTGAAATTCAAATCCAATTAATCCAATGCTTTCAAGATTCGTTTGTTTTTCATTTGGTACGCTTAGAGCCTCTGCAAGTTTTAAATATACAGATGTGGCAATGCCATCTAAATTTTTGTTATGTGCAAGCTGTTCTCGTTCATCAGGAGATTGATCTTTCATCCTATCACGATCAAAGAACTCACCCAAGAGAGGATGCTTTTCCAAAGCTTCAACAAGTGAAACAATGGAAATTCCTGAATACATTTTGGATAACTCTGATTTCGCCTCGTCGATTTTTTCTTGTATTCTAATACGTACCAATGGATTATCTGTCTCACTCAATTTTTTTTCGTTGGCCCGTATCTCTTCTTCAAAAAAATCTCTTAACCCATTATCTTTTGATCGCATCGAAATTTGAGATACCGTATCTATAATGAGCCGTCGGAATAGTTGAGTTTCATGCTGTGACGTAAGTAAAGGTCCTAATCGTGCAGCAGCGCTTCTACTGTCTGAAAAAGCCAGCAACCTTCTTCCTTTGGCTGGTAAGAAGACATTAACCTCTTTATCGATCTCAGGCATATTGACCAACATGGTTTCCGCAACAAGAGGAATAAGAAACTGGTCGCTTACATCCAAGCTATAAAACTCATCGTTGGAACAAACAGGACATTCTGAATGTCTATAAAATTGATTGTTGAAATCATATTCTGAACACTTTTTACCATTCACGTCTATGTAAACTGGTTCCGAAGATTCCATTTTACTAAGCAACAAGGTTCCTTCTTTCTCAGATAATCTAGATGGGTACCTTTCTAAAAACAATGTATCTTTATCATTAAATGACCCACAATAGAAGTGTTCGCCACATTCAGAACAACGGACAAGATTCAATGTAGGGCTTTTGCATGTTGTACAGTTATAAAATAAACCGTGGTGTACCTTCCCAATCCCCTCAATTTTGGAATCTGAACAATGGGGGTTGGAACATACCGAAAATCCTTGAGAACTCCGCACCTGAAGATGCATTTTATGGGGAAGCAATGGCATTTCGTTATCATTCTGACGAGCTTTTGCACCAATGGTAAAGATGTTCAGTAATGTCTGTTCATCCATTCCATTTGCAAAAATCCCTAGCAATTCATTTAAGGTGATAGCGTATTTTTCGGCCAATATTTTAAGTATTTTTGGGAAAACTCTATATCCTTGGAATTCATTATACAATTCAAAATTTGATTTTTTAACTAAATCCGAGATGTCGTGAAACTGTGCTACCTCACCGTTAACATCTATATCAGTAGCGATTTCTTTGAATTCCTTTTGGCCCGCTATGCTTTGAATGTTCTCTTTATTAAAAAATTTACTGAAAAAGTTCCATTGCTCTTCTTTATCCTCTGATATAGTAGCAGTGGTCGCAATATGAAGAATACTGGAGGTCTTCACTTTGGCTTTGGCAGCTACACGTTTGAGAAGCATGGATACCTCGGCCGCAAGCGTTCCTGTATATAGATGCGCCTCATCGACAATGACAGTTCTAAGCGCGTTTCCAATCAGAGGGTAGTCATTAGGCCTAGAGAGTATGTACTCTAACATGGAATAATTGGTGATCATTATGTCGGGTGGATTATCACGAGCTTCTTTCCGAGTTCTGACAAAACATTTATCTTTGAATTCTTCGGTAGCGTATTTTTTGTCTTCTGGAGTTTCGCTGTTGTAGAAAAACATCCTAATGTTAGATTGGCCTTGAAGATAGCTATATAACCGTTTATTCTGATCTGCGACCAATGCATTCATAGGATATAGAATAATTGCCCTAACTCCTTTTTCATCAGCTTTTCTAGGCTTAATGACCAAATCATTGAGCATTGGCAAAAGAAATGATTCCGTTTTCCCTGATCCTGTGGGCGCGGTAACGACGATTGCAGGCTTGTTATTCTCCTCCATATCATTTACAAGCTTGAGGGTTTCATATTGGTGTTTGAATGGAAAATAATTAGGGTTAAATATTTTGTTCATATCCAAAAGTTCAATAAATTTTTTGCTCAAAAATGGGATATTTCGCAAAATGTCTTCATGTTTTTTTGCAGAATAAGCGCCCTCAACTAAAATGTCTGATATAAGCCCATCCGCTTTTGTTTCAATGATAGCCCTTAATTCAGCCAGCATTGTAGTGTCGCGAATTGCGATATTTGAAATAATCGTTTCTTCTATTCGTTTTTTGAGATTGTCCGACAAAGCAATCGCATCAAGATATTTACCCATTTAATAATTCCTCTAACGCTTTTTTGAGATAATAATTTCCATTGATAGAATGCATAGCTACTTTCAAATTATGTTTATCGCGGCTTTTTACAGCTGTTGTATCAAATAGATGATCCACAATTCTTTGAACAAAGCTGTCATCAATTTCCCAAATAATCTCAGCTTCCTCTACCATTCCGTAAAAGTAACCAGCCAATCTTTTTGAAGCAGAAGATTTTAATAGATTAAACAGAATGATCGGAGTCTCAATCAGTTTATTATCGCACCCTGCAAGTATTAGCCCTTGAAGCACTTTTTCACTCTTCTCTTTGTCAAACATGACAGACATGAGAATATGTTCTAGCAATAATTTATGCTTTGAAAAATCGATTGCTAAATACTGGTTATTAATATTCAAAGAATCCGAATACAAAAGTAGATATGAGTCTTCGGGATTACTTAAGACGAATTTACGAAAATATTTAGAATTAGCATCGTCGCCTAAAAATGTGAAATTTCCCGCCAACAAATTTTTCATTATTTCTGGGTTATCTATATTTTGTATGTTCTTTAAAAGATCGTGGCGGCTGCAGCTGTCAATTACATGGCTCCCTGAGACTAATAAACATGACTCGATATCAAAATCGAAGTAATATTTGCCGCTCTCAATCTTTTCTTCCAATTCAGCCGAAGAATACTCGTGATAATTATAATGGCCATCTAAAACAATCAATTTTGAGTTTACAGGAGGGTGTTTATGAAAGTACAGGGTTTTCATGTCCCCCTCTTTAACAGACATATATTCTTGCGCGTCTTGATACTGAAACAACTCAATGAGCTCAGAATTGTAAAGATGTTCAGTCACAAATATAGATTCACCAAATCCTGATAGTTTTCCAAAATTGATTGACGTATTGGGGACGATTTTTTGATAAAGATACGATTTATTTTTGAGATACAGTTCTTCACTATGGCTCAAATCACTTAAAAAATATCGGTTGTTTTTTAAATCATTCCGATTCAATAAATTCTGCCGTTCAACCAGTCTTGCGCTTCCTTCTTTATCGATCTCAAAGAGTCTATATTGATGCGCTCTTTCAAAAAAATTGCAATAAACAACTTTTTTGAAAACCTTGTTATTATATTTGAGCATTAATGTATGTTTTGGAGAAGTTATCATTTCAGCATACAATGGTGCCTGAATAGAGTTTTCCTGAATGTCATCCTTATCGGCATAACCCCCAGAATAGGTCCACTTAATTACTTGCACTTCTTGAGGCAAAGGCTGTAAATCCACTTCATCGGTACTTGGATCAACATGCATTCGCATAAGAATAAAGGGATAGTCCTCGTCAATGATAAATGATTTATCCGATTTCGTATATAAAACGATCTCATCGAAGAAATCCGGCTTATGAACACTTTCTGAAAAATTCAACTCGAAAATAAATTCATCGTTATAAAAAATCTTACAGTCGTGTTTCGCACGGATCTCTGGAATTAAGATAGCATTGCTTTCAAAATATTCACGTTGATTATCTTGGTTAAATGGACAATCGAGATCTGCATCCATTAAGATGTGATATTTTTTATTACTATTCAATTTTTTGAAAATATTGGCATGTATTTCACCATCTTCATCGAATATGATAAGCTGTTCGCTGAAATCAAATAAAACAAGTTGCGTCGAATAGATAGTTTCATGATCTTCATTTCGTATTTCGAGACTGATCCTATTACTTAACGGGTTCCTGATAATCATTGGTGCTTCAAGTACCAACCGCTTTTCCGCATCCGCTAAAAGCAATCCAGCGTAATTATTATCAAGATAGATCTCATAACGATAGCCGCTGAGATTGAGCATATAGGTATCTTGGGCATTCACTGTAAAGCTCAATCCTAGCTCGTCATAATGAATATGGCTCAAATAAAACACATCCATATTCTCATCGGTTGAAATAATCAACTGTTTTTTATTCTTTTGCTTTGCTGCTTTTAGTAATACGTCCAAATCGATATGCTTGAACCATGGATTTGGTTTTATAAAGGATTTCATCTGTTCAGGAGTAATCAAATTGTCTCGGTATCTACGCAATGCCCTCCAGCCATCATTGAACTCGTGAGAGCAATTCGTTGATTCATGGTCTAATAATTCTGAAACTACGATTGGCATATTGAAATTAGAAAGCCACAGTTTCAAATTCGAAAAACTTTCATTAAGTAAACCGATTTGAAGCAGGATCGTATTTCTCAGATATTGGTGATCATCCCTATTGATGAAATCATTTCGCAAATTGAAGATCTTACAAGCTATGTTGATAGTATCTTTTAAGTACTGGTTTGGATAATCATTGGCATTAAAATAGTTATCTTTAAAAAAAGTAGTGATAGCTGAGTATTTGCCAAGATCATCAATAATGGGTTTCCAAATAGCGTGTTGTAATTGATCTTTGAGATTCAAAACAACATACGCCAAAAAAATGAAACCTGTAAACGCTTTTAATGACAAAGATTGACGATTTGGATGTGTTCTAAATCCAAAAAATATAGTTTCGATCTCTGCTGCAGTATCCAAATCTATATCAAGTTCGATGATTGAATGATGAGTATGACTGGCTAAGATTTCTTCTAATATTTTCAGAGTACCCTTGAAATCACCATATTCTTTAACAATCTCATCTATCGAAAACGCTAAGGTATAGCTTTCTCCGCATTCTTCATCTTGATGATTTTTATATTCTTTTTTATTGCTAGTTTCGCCTACCCAATCACTCCAATTTATCCATCCGTCGTTTTTATAGACAAACTGTGGCGATCGGGGAATATCATCAGGCTTAATAGGAAGATTCACAAATTTTTGATCAACATATTCTCGCCATTCGTCGTATCCGCTAAGCCCTAGGGTATGGACAAAAGATTTTGCTTCTTCGTAAGTCAACCATGTATCATCAGCAGTTCCATAATTAGTTTTTCGTTTTCTACCAGTCCCAAGCCAATCGCCCATGTCAACAAAACCATCATTCTCATAAACACGTGCCGGATCTGTAGGAATATCACTTGGCTTAGATTCATATCCTTCTAAAACTCCTTGGCAATATGCTCTCCACTCAACAGTTCCACCAAGACCTAAATTTCTTACAAATTCTCTAGCCTTTTTAAAATCACGCCAAGTCCTTCCGAGCCAATCTCTTAAACTTATCCATTCTGTTTTATATATTTCATGAGGGTTCCAAGGTATATTTTCTGGTTTTCTACGTCCTGGTAGTTTTCCTTGATAATATTGGACCCATGCCTTTACATCGGACAGATTTTGAGTTCTGATAAATTCTCTGGCTTCATTGAATGGCAAATATTCAGGAGTGCGTTGTTGTTTGATCCAGTCTATCCAGCCAAGCCAACCTCTTCGTTTGTAAACGACATCAGGGTTTGATGGAATAAAATCAGGTCTTTTCTCTTTACCTGGAAGTTCTCCTTTAGACCATAATTTCCATTCACGAGCATTTTGCAACCCTACATTTCTAACAAATTCTCTTGCTTCTTCAAATGGTAAATGGTCATTTTTCATTTTTTTACTTTGTCATTAAGATATGTGTTTGTAAATTAAATTTAAATAATAAGTAACGTCTCATAATAGCTTCAAGAGGCTGATACATTAATGAATCCGATACTTAGAACGCAAAAAACATCCATTGCGTAATCATTTCTTGAGTTCTCTTCATCCATGAAGTGCGTTTCATCGTGTAATCCTTTACGTTTTGATATTAGCAGTGTAAAGGAGCAGTTGGACACCATTGTGTCCGTTTACCCGATCAATTCTTCGATTTGACGGCTGAGGAAGCTATCGGCAATGCTTTTAGCTTTGATGGCTAATGATTTAGGAGAGGTGATGATGAGATCAGGCATCCATTTTTTGACCTCTTGCATGATCTCACGCTCTGAGGTGGCAAGGACTTCGATTTCTATACTCCCATCCTCATAAGTCTTGAGTATTCGCTGAGTACTGGCCAATAGTCTACGGTGGAAGTATTTGGCGATCTCAGGGGAGGCTTTGAGGGTCACTTCGAACGGTTCTTTGTCGGGCTCAAACCATGCGTTGATGGCACGTTCCAATATCCGGTACGTTGCATCGTTAGGGGTAAATGATTCTTCGGTGATTTCGAGATTATCGATCCCTTTGAAATAATAAGTTTTGAGTTTACTCTCCATGAACTCTTCACCATAGAGATACCAGTACCCTTCAAAGGAAACAATCTTATAGGGATGGACATGACGGAGTTTATTGTTGTAATGAAACCGTACCATCTTGTTCTCTAAAATAGCTTGTTCGATGATATGGAAGTGTCCGAGTTTATCGGAGATGTCTTCGATGATGGTTTTGGAATAGATGGGGTTTTTAGTATTGTTTTGGAGTTTGGAAAAAAGCGATTTGGCTTTAACCCCAAACTCGCTTCCGATCCCCTCTGCGATATTGCCCAGCATCTCCAGAACGAGTGCCTCTTCTGGGGTGCGTTCTTTGGTGAGTGAATGTCCCCCTTGCATCTTCCATTTGCTCCCCTGCTTCTCGATAGGGAAGCGGATAAGGCGCTGGTTGAAATCACGCTGAATGGTTTTAGTCGAGACATTGAACTCAGCAGCTAAATCCTGAACTGAAAGCACTTCTCCCTCATATAATCTTTGCAATATGATGGTGAGGCGTGTGAGGATTTTATCGTAGTCGTGAATTTGTCCCATGGTTTTCCTTTAACGGACACAGTGTTGTCCAATCAATGGTGCATCATACCAAAATCTAAATTAACACCGTAAAGGATATTCAATGGAATCATTAATGATCACGACTATAGCTCTGATATGGGTGAGTCTTAAAATCAAAGAGATGCATTCGCAAATGGGTATTTATGATGCCGTTAAAACCCTTACCTTCAAACTCATCGACTAATCAGGAGAAGATCATGATACAGAGTAATCTCTCATCGACACATACACAATACTCGCACCCAACTCATCAGGCCTATGGTCTCTCCAAGATGACCTCGTCGCTCTACACCCATCAAGGTAAACAGGTCTATCTGCTCGACACCTACACAAAAATGGGAAAACGGATCGCTCTTGTTATGGACAGCGAGGATGAAAGTATGTTTAAGGTGTTTTATGATGTACTTGAAAGATCATAATATTTTCTAAAAATAACTAAATATAGTGATTTTAAGCTAAGAGATATTAATCTATTAAGAATTATTATTTTTGGATAAAGGCACGCGTTGAGAATCCTCCACTTCTCCGACACCCATCTAGGGTTTAATGATCTTGAAGTCGTTAATGAATCAGGTATCAATCAGCGAGAAGCCGATTTTTACGA
>NZ_JAQTUH010000022.1 GCF_028710345.1 Sulfuricurvum sp.
TTTGAGTCTATTCTAAAAACTTTTGCACAGCGAGAACGTAGGTTCGGAGGATTAAATTGAGATTTTTACTAGGATATCAAAAGACGACGATAGCATGGGGAATATAACTTTAGAAAAAGCCAAATTGTTATTGATAAAATTTAGAGGGAACTTTTATGATTAAGAAATGTCTTTTTCCAGCGGCTGGCTATGGGACACGATTTTTACCTGCAACCAAAGCAATGCCAAAAGAGATGCTTCCGGTACTCACAAAACCCCTTATCCAGTATGGTGTTGAAGAGGCGGTTGAAGCAGGTATGAATACCATGGCAATCGTCACAGGCCGTGGTAAAAGAGCATTAGAAGATCACTTTGATGTCAGTTATGAGTTAGAACATCAAATTCGTGGAACTGATAAAGAACATTACCTCACAGAGATTCGCTCTCTCATTGATAAATGTACTTTTTCTTATACACGTCAAAATGAGATGAAAGGATTAGGAGATGCAATTCTAAGTGGAGAGACTCTTATCGGAAATGAACCGTTTGCTGTAATATTGGCAGATGATTTATGCGATGGAGGTGATATTGGGGTCCTTTCTCAGATGGTGGCACTCTATGCAAAATTTAAATGTTCCATCGTTGCGATTGAAGAGATTGATCCCAGTCAAACCAGCCGTTATGGTATCATTGCAGGCGAAGAGATTGCAGAGGGTGTTTATATAATCTCCAATATGGTAGAAAAACCTGATCCCTCTGTAGCACCCAGTAATCTTGCTATTATTGGACGATATATCCTCACACCTGACATCTTTCGTATTATCGAAAATACTCCGGCTGGTAAAGGTGGAGAGATCCAAATTACTGATGCGCTGATGACACAAGCGCAAAATGGAATGGTATTAGCCTATAAATTTAGTGGAAAACGATTTGATTGTGGTAGTGTCGAGGGATTTGTTGAAGCAACAAATTATTTTTTTGATAAGGCAAAAATATGATCAATAAAATATTTCATATATTTTTAGTTGCTCTATAAAAATACGAGTAGAAATAAATATATTTAAATTATGATGAAGGATATGACAATGACTCATTTGGAGCAATTAGAAGCTGAAGCAATTCATATAATACGCGAAGTAGTTGCTGAATTTGATAACCCTGCAATGCTTTATTCGGTTGGCAAAGATTCTTCTGTGATGCTTCATTTGGCACAAAAAGCATTTTCTCCAGCACCTCCTCCATTTCCACTTGTACATGTGGATACTATGTGGAAGTTTCATGAAATGATCGAATTTCGGGATCGCCGTGCTAAAGAAGTAGGAATGGATTTAATTGTCTATGTTAATCCTCAAGGGCAAGAGATGAACATCAATCCATTTGAGCATGGTTCTGCATTGCATACGGACATTATGAAAACTGAAGGACTTAAGCAGATGCTTGATATCTATAAGTTTGATGCAGTATTTGGTGGAGCACGTCGGGATGAAGAAAAAAGTCGTGCAAAAGAACGTATTTACTCTTTCCGTGACAAATATCATCGATGGGATCCTAAAAATCAGCGTCCGGAACTTTGGAATATATATAATGGACGACATCATAATGGTGAAAGTATTCGGGTATTTCCCCTTTCTAACTGGACAGAATTAGATATTTGGCAATATATCTATCTTGAACAAATACCTATTCCATCGCTTTATTTCGCTGCGGAGCGTGAAGTTGTTGAAATGGGTGGAACATTGATTATGGTTGATGATGAACGTATGCCTGAAGAACTTCGTAAAACGGCTAAAAAAGAGTTAGTTCGTTTTCGTACGCTTGGGTGTTATCCACTCACAGGTGCAGTAGAGTCAAATGCGATTACGTTACCTGAAATTATTCAAGAGATGCTCCTTACAAAAACTTCTGAACGTCAAGGACGATTAATCGATAGTGATTCAGCAGGATCAATGGAAAAGAAAAAAATTGAGGGATATTTTTAATGGCACATCAATCTGATCTTATTGCTGAAAATATTGAGCAATATCTTAAAGAACATGAAAATAAAGAACTACTTCGTTTTATTACGTGCGGCAGTGTAGATGATGGTAAAAGTACCCTCATCGGCAGATTACTTCATGATTCTAAAATGATTTTTGAGGATCAACTTGCAGCTATCGAGAAAGATAGTAAGAAATCAGGTACTCAAGGTGATGAAATTGATTTGGCACTTCTTGTAGACGGACTTCAAAGTGAACGCGAACAAGGAATCACTATCGATGTAGCTTATCGCTATTTTTCTACAGAGAAGCGTAAATTTATTATTGCGGATACGCCAGGGCATGAACAATATACACGTAATATGGCGACAGGTGCATCAACGGCAGATTTAGCAATTATTCTTGTCGATGCACGATATGGTGTACAGACACAAACTCGTCGGCACTCTTATATCGTTTCTCTACTGGGCATTAAAAATATGGTTGTCGCTATCAACAAGATGGACTTGGTTGATTTTTCACAAGAGCGATTTGATGCTATCAAAAAAGATTATGAAACATTGATTCCGAACTTGCCAAATCATACTAATATTTGTTTTCAATATATTCCTATGTCAGCACTTAAAGGCGACAATGTGGTAAACTCGAGTGAGTTTATGCCATGGTATGTTGAAAAGCCATTGATGCAAATACTTGATTCTGTTGAATTATCTTCTGTGTTGACTTCTACTTCGATTAATTTTCGTTTTCCAGTTCAATATGTTAATCGTCCTAATCTTGATTTTAGGGGCTTTTGCGGAACAATTGCTTCAGGGAGTGTTAAAGTTGGTGATGATATCACCGTGCTTCCCTCTGGTAAAACTACTAAAATTAAATCAATAATTCCCCCAAATATATTGGAGAAAGGTCAGAATACTGTTACTCTTCAGCAAGCTTTTGCACCAATGGCGATTACGTTAACAACCGAAGATGAAATTGATATCAGTCGAGGGGATATGATTGTTCATACGGATTATCTCCCTCGTGTTTCTAATAGTTTAAAAGTCATGATGGTGTGGATGGGCGAAGAAGCAATGATGCCAGGTAAAAATTATTTTATTAAATCCGCAACTACCGTTGTTGGTGGTAGTTTTGAACATATCAATTATAAAGTTGATGTGAACAGTTATGAACGAGCACCAGTTGATAGTCTTCAATTAAATGATATCGCATCATGCAAACTAGTATTAAATCGTCCGATTGCAGCAGATTCATACAGTCATAATCGCTACACGGGTAGCTTTATTGTAATGGATCGTATCACTAATTCTACGATTGGTGCTGGAATGATCATAGATGTTAGTCGACGAGATCAGGATATTATATCTCCTGTAGATCGTGAATACACACAGTCTGAAATTGAACTCAATGCATTTATCCGTAAAAATTTCCCTGAATGGGGTTGTATAGGTATCGATAAACTTTTGGAGAAAAAATAAAATGGATGGCATGCTGATTCTTGCAGGTGCTTTAACAGGACTTTTAGTTGGGCTTAGTGGTGTAGGCGGCGGAGCCCTCATGACACCTCTTTTATTACTATTTTTTGGTGTTGCTCCGATGTCCGCTGTAGGAACTGATTTATGGTTTGCTGCTATTACTAAAATATTTGCAACACGAGTTCATAATAAGCATGGACTAATTGATTGGCAGGTTGTCAAACGGTTATGGATTGGTAGTTTAAGTGCTTCGACATTGACTATACTTTGGATGAAGGTGCATCCTATTGATGATTCATCGGTA
The DNA here is from genome assembly GCF_028710345.1 of Sulfuricurvum sp. Lineage (NCBI taxonomy): Bacteria > Pseudomonadati > Campylobacterota > Epsilonproteobacteria > Campylobacterales > Sulfurimonadaceae > Sulfuricurvum > Sulfuricurvum sp. Next base: position 3,735 of record NZ_JAQTUH010000022.1, read on the forward strand.
GAATTTTTAAAAATGACAATTGCTCTTGCTGTTTTAATAACAGCGGCAGGAATGTTTTTTCAAAAACCTCTTCATGCACTTGGAAGAAAACTTCGAACAACAGATGGAGAACATTTTAAAAAATTTCAAGCCCCGTTAACAATAATGGCGGGTGCTCTCCTTGGCTTTCTTGTATCGTTGACATCTGTTGGAGCAGGTGCTTTAGGTGCTGTTTTTTTAGCGTATTTGTATCCGCTTCGATTAACTCCCTCACGTCTTATTGCTACCGATATTGTACATGCTATTCCACTGGCTATTTTCGCTGGAATAGGGCATTTACTGATTGGTAACGTTAACTTTGGTTTATTAGGGACACTGCTTATTGGTTCTATTCCTGCTGTTATCATCGGCGCGATGCTATCATCACGTCTGTCAAATGTTGTTTTACGAGTAATTTTATCATTCGTGTTGCTTGCTATTGGCATTAAACTTTATTTATCGATTAGCGGATAAAGGATCATAAATATGGAGAAAAATATTGTTTGGCACCATCATAATGTGACAAAACAAGAACGCAGTAGTCAAAAGCAGCAAAAACCGTGTGTAATTTGGTTCACAGGCTTAAGCGGTTCAGGAAAATCAACAATTGCTAATGCCTTGGAACGTAAACTATATGAGATGGGTAAACATACTTATCTTCTTGATGGTGATAATATTAGACATGGTGTGAATAAAGATTTGGGGTTTAGTAATGAGGACCGTATAGAGAATATACGTCGTATAGGTGAAGTGAGTAAATTATTCATTGATGCGGGGATTATAGTTCTTTCTGCCTTTATTTCCCCATTTATTTCTGACCGTGCAATAGCACGATCTTTAGTAGCGAGTGATGAATTTATAGAAGTATTTGTAGATACCGTGCTTGATTTATGTGAAAAACGAGATCCAAAAGGTTTATACCAAAAAGCAAGATTAGGAGAGATTCCATCGTTTACCGGTATTAGTTCGCCTTATGAAGCTCCTACAACTCCTGAAATTCATATTACGACTGCTGAATACAGTGTGGATCAATGCGTTAATCAGATTATTAATTATTTACTGGAAAAGGGTTATATAAATGATTGAACATATAAAAATAGAAGATATTGTTCAGATTGCTAAACGAGCAGGGGACGCTATTATGCAGATATATGTAAAAGATTTTTCAGTCGAATTTAAAGATGATAAAAGTCCATTAACAGAAGCTGACAAAAAAGCAAATAATATCATTGAAGATGGCCTTAATGCTCTTGATAAGAAGATCCCAATTCTTTCGGAAGAAGGTAAAATGATTTCTTATGAAGAACGTAAAGAATGGGAATATTTTTGGATGGTAGATCCGTTAGATGGAACTAAAGAATTTATTAAAAAAAATGGTGAATTTACTGTTAATATCGCATTGATTCACAAAAATATTCCAATATTAGGTGTTGTTTATGCTCCAGCATTAAATGAGATGTATTGGGCTGTAGAGGGACAAGGTGCTTTTAAAGATGGACATAAACTTCCGTTGACTATCAACCAAAGTCCAGAAAAAAAACTTCGTATCGTAGCGAGTAAATCTCATTTAAGTACAGAAACACAAGAGTATATTGATCAGCTTGCGCAATTGACAGAATCGATAGAATGCGTTTCAAAAGGGAGCTCATTAAAGCTATGTATGGTTGCTGAAGGGAGCGCCGATATTTATCCTCGTCTGGCTCCAACTATGGAATGGGATACTGCTGCAGCTGATGCGATTGTACGTGAATCTGGAAAAATGACTTATAGTTATCCGACGGTAGAAAAAGTAGTTTACAATAAAGAAAATCTTTTAAATCCTTGGTTTGTAGTGAAAGCTACTTTGTGAAAAGTGGGCAAAAACGCTGTATGTCATATTAATAGTTGTTATCTCAAAATAAATACTAAATAAATGGAAAATCAATGAAAAAAAATATTTTAATTACAGGAGCCAAGGGATTTATTGGTTCGAACCTGATTAAAAAGCTTGAAAAAGATAATAATTTTGTTATTTTTCAGTTTAATAGAGATGATTCATTAGATAATTTGAAAAGTTATATTCACGAAATTGATTTTATATTTCATTTAGCAGGCGAAGTACGTCCAACAACTAGTGATGAAGATATGAAAAAAAGTAATGCTTTATTGACAAAACAAATTGTTGAAATACTCGAAATGAAAAATATGAAAATTCCATTATTAATGACATCTTCTATTCATGCTGAATTACTTAAAAATGAATATGGCAGATCAAAAAAAGAGGCTGAACAATATCTTCAAGAGTATGCGAAACATTCTGGTATGCCTTTGTGGATTTATAGATTACCTCATGTTTTTGGAGAAGGGTGTAAACCTAATTACAATTCCGCTATTTCAACATGGATATATAACAGTATTAATGATTTACCTATTACGGTATTTGATCGAGCGATACCCATGACGTATGCATATGTACAAGATATTGTTGATGAGATTATTAATCATATTGCGAATACCGTATCTACTGATTCAGGAAATATATATAGCCCGAAAATATTATATCAAACAACATTGGGCGAAATTGTGGATATGTTAGATGAGTTTAAATCTTTTGAAACTCATAATGATATTGTTTTCATCGGAGAAAATTTTAAAAATAAATTACATAAAACATACAGAGATTATCTTGATAACAAGTTTTAATTACAAATGATAAATAAAATACAGGTAAAAAAAAATATCATATTTGCTGTGATGCAGATTTTTGTATCAAGCATTTCACTTTTTCTTTTATATAAATTTTTAATTATCGAATTGGGTATTGAAAAAATAGGGGTATGGTCTATTGTCATGGCATTTACCGCTTTTTTAAAAACAGGAGATTTCGGTTTTACTGGAAGTATCGTTAAATTCGTTTCTAAATATCAAGCAAGAAATGAAATTATGCATGTTTATAAAATTATAGAAACATCCATTGTGACGATTACGATCGGGCTTAGCTTATTATTAATGGTTACTTATCCCTTGATTCAAATGCTATTGCCTTTGTTTGTATCCAAAAATTACATGTCTGGTGCTTTGGCATTGTTACCATATTCTTTAATCTCTCTCTGGCTATCCGTGATAGGTATAATGATCGTATTTGTTTTTGATGGGATACAAAGGGTTGATATTCGAAGTAAGATATTGATGGTATCCAATGTATTGTTTGCTCTTTTAGCTATTTTATTTGTTAAAGAATTTGGTTTTATAGGACTGGGTTATGCACAATTGGTGCAGGCTGCATTATTATTAATTGTTTCATGGCTATTGGTACGAAGGCACTTAGATATTATATTTATTTCCTTATAAATGGCACCGAGAAACTTTTAATGAAATCTTTACGTACAGCGTAAACTTACAATTGAGCTCATTGATGACAATGTTATTAGAACCGATATCAAAGCTGATGCTAGGTCATTATGGAAATTTATCGATGGTAGGTTTGTTTGAAATGGCAAATAGGTTAGTCATGCAAGTACGAAGTGTGATCGTAAATGCAAATCAATCATTAGTGCCATTGTTATCAAATTTACATGAAACCGAAAAGAAAAAAGTTTTAGGGCTCTATTTTAAAACAACCAATATTTTAATCGTTCTATCATCTGTCGTATATGGGATTTTAGCAGTATCCCTTCCATTTATTTCAGAATTATGGATAGGTGAATTAAACATCTATTTTATTGATTTTTCTTTTTTAATAGTGATGGGAATGTTTGTAAATACATTGATAGGACCAGTTTATTTTACCAATATGGCAACAGGTGATGTCATTGAAAATACAAAATCTCAAATTATTATTGCCCTTTTAAATATTATCTTTGGTATCTTTTTGGGAATTATGTTCCATGGATATGGTGTTATATTCGCATATGCATCGAGTACTATGGTAGGAAGTATGGCGTTATTGTACTTTTTTGTAATTAAAAACAAAATTGTTCTTGAGCTGAATAAACTGGGGCTATATCTGATGGGTATGAATATTGTTTTGGCATGTATAAGTTTTATAGTCTATAGATATTATGAGAAACTGTATTTTTTTGATTTAGGTATCTCTTTGCTTTTGAATCTTCTTGTTCTATGGATAAATAAAAGATATTTAATAGCGATAATTAAAGGGTAAGCATGATGAAATGGATAAAAAAAATTATCAGGAATTTACTCTATAAGCCGTATGGGATAAAATTTTTTGGTGAGGGTTCTACTATTCTTTTTCCTCGTAAATTGTTAAACATAAAGCATATTGAAATTGGAAATAATGTATTTATTCATAAACATGCCAATCTGTTTCCGATTACTTCGGATCATGGAAATAATTTCTCACCGATAGTCAAAATCGGACATAACGTATACATTGGGCAATATTTTCATATGCATGCGATGTCGAAGGTTGTAATAGAAGATGGGTGTGTGATTAGTGATAATGTATATATTTCAGGTGCATCACATGGATTTGACCCAAATGGCGGGCATATTATGAAGCAACCGTTGAATTTTGCTGATGTTGAAATAAAGATGAATACATTTATCGGGAGAAACGTTTTTATCTCACAGGGTGTGACATTAGGTATGCATTGTGTAGTAGGTGCTAATTCGGTAGTGACAAAATCGTTTCCAGATTATTCTATGATAGCGGGAAGCCCTGCCAAATTAATTAAAAAATACGATGTTTTAAACCAAGCATGGATTCGTGTAAATGAAAAAAATTAAAATCTTGTTGGCGCTTTCATGGTTTGATAAGTTGAATTATCTCTCCAACTATTATTGGAAATTTAAAACACAGTTTTATTATCAACCATTTTTTAATAAAATTGGTCGGGGATCAGTGATTAGGAATCCGCTATTGCTCTCAAATACGAATTATATATCTATTGGCAAACAAGTATTTATTCGTGATGGAGCACGCATAGAAGTTATTAAAAATTCTCAAAAAAAACCTTTGCTTCAAATTGGTGATAATACTAATATCGAACAAAGTGCTCATATCATTTGTCATTCTAAAATACTCATAGGAAAAAATTGTTCTATAACAGGATTTTGTTGTATTGTTGATGTAAATCATCCGTATGATGATATTGATGATACAAGAAAAATAGGGCTTAGGATTGATAATTCTGATTCTTTTATTGAAATTGGTGACAATTGTTTTTTAGGATTTCGAACAACTATCATGCCTAATGTAAAATTGGGAAACAATTGTGTTGTCGGTGCTAATACTTTGATTACAAAGTCGTTTCCTGCTTACAGTGTTATTGCAGGAAATCCCGCTAAAATGATAAAAAGATATGATTTAGATAAAAAAATGTGGAAAAAAGTTGATAGTAATGAAAATTTTATCGAATGAAAGGCGTACATGAATAGTATAGGAGTTGTAACCGTAACATTTAATAGCGCACATGTACTGAAAGATTTTTTGGATTCGATGGCAAAACAGACACATACAAATTATATTTTGTATGTTATCGATAATGCTTCAGATGATGATACAGCAAAAATAATTTCAGAAGTAGATGATGCACGTATTGTGTATATACAAAACGATAAAAATTTAGGTGTTGCTGCTGGTAATAATCAAGGTATTGTCAAAGCGATTGAGGATGGATGTGAATCTATCCTTTTACTCAATAATGATACTTTATTTGAAACAACTCTGTTTGAAAAAATGGCTCGAACACTCGAAATACATCAAGCTGATATCATTGTTCCGAAAATGTACTATTTTGATAAAAAAAATATTTTGTGGTTTGCAGGCGGAGAATTTGATAATATATTCCAATGTGATGTCAGTCATGCAGGGTTTAGAGAAGAAGATAACGGTCAATATGATCGCATACAAACTATTACTTATGCGCCAACTTGTTGTATGCTTATTACGAAGCAAACAATTGAAGATGTCGGTTTAATGGATGAAAAATATTTTGTATATGAAGACGATGTCGATTTTTGTTATCGGGCAACACATATAATGAAGAAAAAAATGATCTATTTTCCGGATGTGACTTTTTATCACAAAGTTGGGGGGTTAACGAATAAAGAAGGTTCCTCTTTTAAATCAGATTTTGCAATACGTATGATGACGAGAAATAAAGTTTACAGATGTAAAAAATATTTTTCATTTAGTAAAGCTGTATATTTATTGCTCATGTTATTCAGAGAAAATTTAAAAATCATACTTCAAAGACACTACAAACGCTCATATAAATCATTTATTCTCATGAATCTATCCTTTATAAAAGGGATGTTTTATTGATGTTAATGGCAAAAAAAATGATGCAGTTAAACAAAATGGCTAATGATGAATAATATTAAATCAAAGAATAATATTTATACTCTAATGGTCATTGTAACATTCATTTTCGCATTGAAATTTTTTGAATCTACACCTTTTGAATCTATATTTTTTCAATTACAGGCAGTTTATTTGGCCTTTATTTTACTCTTTTTGATAGCCTTTGTTGTGCTCATGACAGTTAACAATTTAGCTATTAATAAAGTATCATTTTATTATTTAATATTAATCATTACTATCCCTATTTATAGTGCGTATAGATCTCACGCAGAGTTTGGACAACCTTTTCTTTATGGGGTTCTCACTGAACGAGGTTGGCTTCTTTTTGGAACAGGGATATGGTTCTATTATATTTTAATGACTAAAAAAGTAACTTTTGCGACAATGGAAGCATCTTTTGTTTTTATGGCATGGGCTTCATTCATAATTTTTTCACTCTTTATTCTTACTTTTGACCCGAGTCAGTTGCAAAATTCCGATGAAGCATCTAAATTCGTTCAAATGACGAGCAGTAGGGGATTGCGATTTAAATTTCAAAATTTCTTTATCTCTTTTGGTGCGATCTATTATTTTATTAAATATTCTATGAAAAAGAATCCTGTCGATTTGATTTTTTTATCTCTTTTTTTGATATATGTTTTGTTCGTTATCCAAGGACGTGGCTATATGCTGACTTTAGCAGCCACATTTTTTCTCTACTATTGGCTTAATTATTCATTACCAAAATTTTTACTCACTATGTTAAAGCTTGTGCTTTTTGTATCATTTGCTCTTTTAATCATTCAGATTATTATGCCAGAGTATATAACGCAAATGGGAAATCTTTATTCACAGATGTTTCAAGTTCTAGCCGGTGGAGAATCGGAAGATTCTTCTGCCAATGCACGCATATTTGAAAGCTTAATAGTTTTTGATTATTTTAATGCACATAATTTGAGTATATGGTTGGGAACCGGGAAGATTAGTCAGCAATGGAATGATGGCTATGAATCAATATTCGGTTACTTTTACCCATCAGATATTGGAATTTTAGGTGGGGTATTCGTATACGGCATTTCGGGATTTATCGCACTAATAATCATTCCTTTTATCATGGTTATTAAAGTATTGCGCGTCAGTGTTTGTAAAAATGATATTTTTCCTTTGAGTTTGAAATACGTGCTAATCTTTGTATTGATTGGATCAATACAGGGGAGTTTTTATTTTGATTACGTAACTTATGTCATTCCTCTTTTTATTTTAATCGCGTATAACAAATTATTTAAAAGAGCAGTTGGTGAAGATGGTTGATAGAAAGATAAAGAATTTTATTGGAAATTTATAGAAAAGGAAAAAAATGTACCCATCATTTATTATTGTTGGTGCACCAAAAGCAGGCACAACTTCTTTATATCATTATCTCTCAGAACATCCGGAAGTTTTTATGAGTGAACCCAAAGAGGTCAACTTTTTTTCTAGAGAAGAGATAGTGGAACAAGGTTTATATTACAATGATTTTAAGGCTAAAAATCTGGATGAATATAAAAAACTTTTTGCTGATGCAGAAAATGCAAAAGCGATTGGTGAAGGGAGTGTATCCTACCTTTTTTATCCCAATACTCCGAGAAAGATAAAGGATATATTGCCGGATGTTAAAATAATTATGTTGCTTCGAGAGCCTGTAGAAAGAGGTTATTCTCATTATTTAATGGATTATAGATTAGGACTTGTATCTTTAAGTTATGATGAAATAGTTAATAAAAGTACTCATCATAAACATGCACATCTGTATTATCAACAATATGTTGAGTTGGGACTTTATTATGAACAAGTAAAACGCTATTTGGATTTATTTGGCTCAGAACAAGTCAAAATCTATTTTCAGGAAGATTTACGTCAGGATACAGAAAAAATAATTTTAGATCTTTATGATTTTTTAGAGATAGATCGATCCATTATGCCTAATATTGAACGTGAACACAACGCTTTTTCAATGCCTAAAAGTAATTTTGTGCATAGATTGTATTCATCATATTTTATTCGCACAATTTTTTCTTTTATTTTTTCCGATGGAATAAAAGAAAAAATAAAAAATACATTTTTTGAAACAAAAAAGAAACCGAAATTGGATGAGACGCTGAAACAACAGTTGCTGGAAATTTATCGACCAGATATACAAAAATTGGAGCAATTGATCGGTCGTGACCTTTCTGATTGGTACAAGGAAAATACTGATGCGTGAAGAAGCAAAGCGAAATTATGGGTTCAAACGTTTTGTGAGAAAAATGTTGTTGGCTTTTGCAAAATCAGGTATATTACCCGGTTCATTACGTGTTAAGTTGGTTAAGTTATCAGGTGTAAACTTTGTTAATTCATCGAGTGTATTTATAGGTGAAGATGTCACTTTTGATAATATATATCCTGAATATATCACTATAGGTAATAGAGTTCGGATTACTGCAGGTACAAAAATCATCACCCATTTTTTAGATGTTACCAAGCCTCCGTTTAGCTTTTATACGGGAAATATTATTATTGGAGATAATGTTTTTATTGGAGTAAATACTATTATTTGTAAAGAATGCAGAATCGGTAATAATGTTGTTGTTGCGGCAGGTTCTGTAGTTACAAAAGATATACCGGATAACTGGATTGTTGGTGGTGTACCGGCAAAAAAAATAGGGGAACGGGTGATAAATGACTAAACATATTGCAATTATTGATCATGTCGGGAAAAAAGCAGGGATGGATTATTATTCTAGTTCATTAGCCAAGGGATTTATTACACAAAAGTGTAATTGTACGGTTTACAGTAATTTTGTAGGAATAGATGCAGATAAAATAGAATATAAACCTTTTTTTGATGGACATACAAAAGCTAACTCATTAATCAAACTTTTCAGTTTTCTCAATGCAACGATAAAAGCATCATTTAATGCAAAACGAGTGAACGCTGATTTAGTAATTTTGCATCTTTTTGCCGCCAATATCGTAACTCTTTTATTTGCAGCAATTCCAAAGCTATTTGGATTGAAAATAGCAATTATTTCGCACGATGTTTCCAGTTTTGCTGACAATGATAATATGCTGATTCAACATATTATTTACAATCGACTTGCAAATTTTATTATAGTGCATAACCAATTTTCATATAAAACTTTACTTGAAAGCATCCATATTGGTAAACCTGAAAATATTGTTATTATAAAACACGGAGGTTATTTGGATCATGTGGGGCAACGTCCAGTCAAAACAGAGCTTCGACAAGAGCTTGGATTGGATGAAGATGGAAAATACATTTTATTTTTCGGACAAATCAAAAAAGTAAAAGGACTTGATATCCTGCTTGAAGCGATGAATAAAATACCAGATGATATTAAACTCATTATTGCAGGCAAACCTTGGAAGGATGATTTTTCGTATTATGATGAATTGATAGAAAAATATTCGTTACAGCAACGAGTCGTTAAGATGATCCGTTTCATAGATGATGCCGAGAGAGAAAAACTTTTTTTTACTGCTGATGTTAATGTATTGCCCTATAGAATAATCTATCAAAGTGGTGTTCTACTTATGGCAATGAGCCATGGATTGCCTGTTATAGCTTCAAATCTTCCGGCTAATCAAGAAATTTTGGAAAATGGTAAAAACGGTTTATTATTTAATACTGAAGATTCAGATGATCTGGCTCAACAGTTAAAAGTATATTTTTCAGACTCAATTTTATCAGATGTAATTGCCAAAAATGGGTTAAAAACTATTGATGAAGAATACGGGTGGAACGATATTGCAAAAAATTACATTGATATAATTAGTCATTAATATGAAAATTTTCTTTTTAATTTTATTTGTATTAAATTTCACGTTGTTCGCTGAACAATTACCTAGTGGTTGGCCATGGAAAGGTATTGATATAATGGCTAGCTCTTACAAATATGATCCAAAAGCTATTGATTTTATTGTAGACGAAAAAATCCCTTATGTTATTATCATGTTTCAGAATAATTTAGTAATGAAGCGTGAAAATGTTAACGCACAAGAAGCATTGCGTATGAACTTAGAATGGGCAAGTGCGATTAGTAAACGTTTGAATAAACAAAATATTAAAACGATAATTAGCTTTGATGATTTCTCATCTGATATACAAGAGTGCCAAAATTCGCAATCAGTACAATATTGGAGTAATCCTAGGTGTATAGATAGTATATATCAAGATATCAATTACACACTTGATTTTTTAAAAGACAATCATATTTTGGCATATCAATTTATTGCTGAACCGACAATTATTGAAAATGCTAAAGCACATGCACCAAATAATTGGGTGAGCATATTTAATGAAATGCTAAAGACAGTACGGAATAAAGATAAAAGCGTATATATGATTTTTGAACCTGGACCTTGGGGAGAACCTAAAGGATATGAGAATTTTGTACCATTCAATGATAATAAAATTATTTATAATATGCATATGTATGCACCACAAAATTTTACGCATCAGGGGATTAAGCTTTATCCTGATCATGTTAGTTATCCTGGATTTGTACGGCCATGGCTATATTGGAATAAATCCTCATCAGTTGATTATCTAGCGCCATTAATAAAATTTCAAACAAAATACAATGTTCCCGTTTCCGTGTGTGGTTTTAGTAGTGTAAGATGGGCCAAGGAGAGGGATCAATATTTAAAAGATGTGATAGAAATATTTAAACAAAACAATTGGAGTTGGTTTTATTTTAATATTGGTGGATTTTGGAAAGGTTGGGATATTAGATATGATGCGTTTTTACAACAAAATGGCACGTACGAATTACAATATAACAATAATCAAACGAGCACTTATAAGTCATTAAAAAAAGAATTCATACAAGGTAATAAACAATGAAAATCGCAATTGTAGGCACAGTTGGGATTCCTGCAAAATATGGTGGATTTGAAACACTGGTAGAATATTTAACAAGAGAGTTAGGTGGTTATTATAAATTTAGTGTGTATTGCAGTAGTAAAGCATATACTGAAAAACTAGATAATCATAATAATGCGAGTCTCGTTTATTTACCATTCAATGCTAATGGTGCTCAGAGTATTATATATGACATTTTATCTATGATACATGCTGCCAAGAGTAAAAGTGATGTGATGCTTATTCTTGGTGTATCAGGCTGTTTTTTTTTACCACTGTTAAAACTTTTTTATCATAAACCAATTATTGTAAATATTGATGGATTAGAGTGGAAACGGGAAAAATGGAGTCAAAAAGTTAAAATTTTTCTCAAGTTTTCTGAAAAAATGGCTGTTAATTATGGTGATCATGTAGTCACAGATAATAAAGTTATCCAAGACTATGTAATGAGTGAATATGGTAAATCAAGCACTTTGATTGCTTATGGTGCTGATCATGTTAAAAAAGTTGAAGTTACATCAGAATCTCGTCAAAAGTATACTTTTCTTAACGGTCGTTATGCCTTTAAAGTTTGTCGTATAGAGCCTGAAAATAATGTTCATATGATTTTAGAAGCATTCGCAGAGATAACTACAATGTCTCTTGTAATCGTAGGAAATTGGCAAAATAGTGAATATGGCAGAACACTTAAGGAACAATATTCGGTGTATCCTCATATTTATTTAATTAATCCAATTTATGATCAAAATATTTTGAATCAATTACGAAGTAATTGCACAATATATGTACATGGACACAGTGCCGGAGGGACAAATCCCTCTTTGGTGGAAGCAATGCATTTAGGTTTAGCAATTGTTGCTTTTGGTGTAACATATAATCGAGAGACTACGGATAACTGTGCATTATATTTTAATAATAGTAATGAGTTGAAACAAATTGTAGAGATTATTTCTGATAAAGAAATTTTAATATTAGGTCTATCGATGTATACATTTGCTAAAGAACATTATAGTTGGAAAATGATCGCTAGTAAATATGCAAAATTATTTGAGTATAAAGGAAAATAATGACCAATATAATTCTTTGTGGCGGAAGTGGCACGCGATTATGGCCGATCAGTCGTACTTTAATGCCAAAACAATTTGTCAAACTTTTTGAAAATCAGTCTCTTTTTCAGATGACTGTAGAACGTAATGCCGTTATTTGTGATTCTCAGCTCATTGTTTCAAATGCAGAACAATATTTTTTGGCACTTGATCAACTCGAAGAATTGGATCGTCAGAATGGAAAGTATATATTAGAACCGATTGGACGTAATACTGCTCCTGCAATTGCATTAGCATGTATGTCACTATCACCCGAGACTATTGTTCTCGTGACACCGTCTGATCATTTGATAAAAGATCAAAGTGCTTATCATAAAGTATTAATACAAGCAGAAATTTTAGCTAAGCAAGATTATCTTGTAACATTCGGTATTGCGCCGACATTTGCTGAAACAGGGTTCGGATATATCGAAGCTTCCGGATATGATGTGAAGGCATTTCATGAAAAACCTAGTTTTGAAGTAGCAACAAAGTATCTAAAAGAAGGTAATTATTATTGGAATAGCGGTATGTTTTGTTTTAAGGCAGGAGTATTTTTAAGTGAATTAAAAAAACATTCACCTCAAATATATTCGTTGTCTCAAATTGCATTTGATAACGCTACACATGAAGGGATGATTCGGATAAAATATGATGATATGGCTGCAATTTCCGATGAGAGTATTGATTATGCTGTTATGGAAAAAAGTACGTTAGTAAAAGTCATTCCAAGCGACATCAGTTGGAGTGATGTTGGTAGTTTTGATGCACTTTATGATGAATTGCCAAAAGATACAAACGGCAACACGTTGAATCCTTATCATATTAACATAGACAGTCATAATAATTTAATTTATGGTCAAGAACGTCAAATCGCTACCATCGATATTAATGATCTTATCATCGTAGATACGGGTGATGCACTGTTGATCTCTCAGAAGGGTTCGTCACAAAAAGTTAAAAGAGTAGTTGAAAAGCTTAAAGAACAAAATTCTCAATTGCATAATATACATTTAACAGCTCATCGTCCATGGGGAACATATACGGTTTTAGAGGATACACTTGGGTATAAAATTAAACGAATCGTAGTTAAACCAGGAAAACGTTTAAGTCTTCAGAAACATTTTCACCGAAATGAGCATTGGATAGTCGTGAGTGGTACTGCGACAGTTACTGTAGGTAATGAGGTTAAAAACATTCGACCAAATGAATCTACATATATCAAGATGGGTGAACTCCATCGTCTATCAAATGAAGGGAAGATCCCGGTAGTATTGATTGAAGCACAAGTAGGTGAATACACAGGAGAAGATGATATTGTACGTATAGAAGATGATTTTAAACGTTAAAATGAAGATGTCAAAGAGTATCTGGTTAGTTTGTGAGCTTAAAGAACTCCCTTAATTAATTTCTTTTTTTTCGTATTTTTCGACGTGTAGAAAATGGGTTTTGTTTCGCAATCATACCATTTAGGATCATGTAGAAAAAGGTAACGTTTAAGCCATATAATAAAAGTGTATAACGCTGGCGCGGGTAGTCGCTAAAATCGATACCCATCACCGAATAAATCCCTTGCAAGAGAAGCAAAATAAAAACAGTTTTTTTGACATCACCTTGAAAAAAATTGAGGATGATGTGGTGTAAGTGGAGTTTATCAGGGGTAAACATAGAGTACCCATGACGTTTACGACGTATCATGACGATGAGCGTATCCATAATCGGGAGTGCTGCAAGAAAGAGTATTGAAGTCGGTTGCATGTAGGGTAGGGCTTTGATAGAAAGGACGGATATTACAAATCCCAGAGTAAGTGATCCGCTATCGCCCATAAAAATTTTTGCAGGATGCCAGTTCAGGATTAAAAATGCGGCTATAGCTGCGATAAATGAGAGGGATACCGATACGATAAATAAATCATGGTGTTCATATCCGATGGAGCATAGAGCACCGAGGATGATAATGCTTATCCCTCCTGCAAGTCCATCTAAGCCATCAGTGAGATTGAGGGCATTGGTAAATCCTGCAACGGCAAACATCGTAAAAGGGAGCGCAAACCACCCTAATGAAAGATCATAACCAAAAAATCGTCCCAATGTATTGATAGATATATGATCGAGATAGAGGAGTAATGTTGCGATAAAAATTATAATAAATTTGGTTTTTGGTGCAGTATCACGATGATCATCCAATACACCGATGATAAAAACCATAAAGATAGCAAAAAAAACGATTATATGGGAATAAACGATAGGGTTTAATGTCAAAATATCGGATAAGATTACACCAAATATGATACCGATACCTGCACCTCTCGGGGTGACGTGTTTATGCATACTGCGATGATTAGGGATATCTACCAAATCTAATTTTGGGGCAAAATGGATAATCAATTGAATAAATATAAATGATGCTATAAAGCTGATAAAGATTTTAATAAGTAGTAACGAAGTAATCAATGTAAATACCTAATTAATTTTAAAGTATGTGATTATCTCTGTTCATAACTTAAAATTACCCATTTCAGTGAATATTTACTACTAAGATTTTATAATTATTTTATGAATAAGAGGTGGGAATTGTTGTGAAAATATTGATAATACTCTTGTATGGAATGCTTCTCTGGGCTACTTCCTATGATCATTTATTTGCCGAAGCGGGCCGTGATTTCGGTATCGATCCGAGTTTGCTAAAGCGGATTGCTACGATAGAGAGCTCTCTGGATCCTAATGCAATTAATCACAACAAAAATGGGACATCCGATATTGGTTTAATGCAAATCAACACTATTCATTTACGACGTCTCTCAAAAGTCGGCGTTACGCGTGATTCTTTACTGGACCCGCAAGTCAACATCTATGTTGGGGCACTTTTGCTCAGCTCTCATATACGCAAAAGAGGGTATAATCTAGATGCCATAGGATGCTATCATTCGGCAAATCCAGTATATAAAAATC
>NZ_JAQTUH010000023.1:0-9251 GCF_028710345.1 Sulfuricurvum sp.
CCGGGTAAAAGAATTTCGACGGAACTTTTTCAAAAAAGTAAATACTCAACATTACTTTTGAATGGGAAAGACACTTAATGAGAAATAATAGTTACAGATCATATCAAGGTGAAACTACATGAAAAGGGGCAGATACTGATGAAGAGAGATAAAGCGGTGCACTATATGAGCGAGAGTTCAACATCAAATAAAAAGGTAGCCTAAATGAGTGAAACACAAAACACCAATCCCTCAACACCGAGAGATTATGACAAAGACCCAATAGTGATAGAGGATTATAATCCAAAGATACACATGCCATTTATTTTTATAGTAGGTGCAGTTTTTTTATATTTAGAACTTTTTTTTCACAAAAAGGATAGTTTTGCATTTTGGGCATTAATTTTTTTCCCAGCAGTTACTTTTTACTTCGTTTTACGAAAAGCTAAAAGAGTTGTTGAATTGAAAACAGATACGTTTGTATATCGTGATGATACTGAAGTTTTAGAAAGCATACATATTAATGAAATTTCAAGTATCGAAAGAACGTTCAATGATTTTTATAGAAAAAAACAAAAAATGGATCCCGACTGGACAATTCGGATTTGGCTTTCAAAGTTGTTATCACCTTTACTGATTGTTTTAATTATCGAAAAATTTATTTTTCATTTGTTTAAAAATAGACTTAGTGCTTATAAACTTTTTGATGCGATTCTTATTAGTACACAAGATGGAAGGGTAATCAATATATTGCCTAACGATAATGATGAATACGAAATGGTCAAGGAATATTTTTTGGAAAAATGTAGTGTGGATATTACCACGGTAGAAACAACAATTATAACTGATTATATTAATGAGGAGTTTATAAAATGACACCAGTTGAGATTTTAGAAGCAGGGATAAAAATCTGGGATAAGGCACATGACAAAGGTGCTGAAAAAATTGGTAATACTGCAGGTGAATATTATGTATTAGTACAAAAAAGTGGAGGAGATATAATATTAGAGAGTGTAAAAAATTCATACACAAATGAGGATAGTCTTGATGAAATTATTGTTGGTGTAGTTGGAGATGCAATCCAAGATGCTTTTTTAATTGCATTTCCTCCAAGTAGTGCCTTAATACAAGTTGGTCTTGTAACTTTAGAAGCTAATGACATCACGCTTGGAAATTTATTAAAAGACGCATACAAATATATCAAATCCGATGTAGCTACCCAATATTGGAAGTATGAAAAAGACTTTAATTACATGGTTGGCGGAACCATGCTGCATTTGGACTATGCAAAAGTACTCTATGATCGACACGGTGCAATTATGATCAATGGAGAGCAAGTAGTTCAATCCACCTATGAACTCCAATATAACGAGTATATTACTGCTAAGAAAAATATTGCAGACTATATCAACTCATATGTACCTAACGTAAGAATCGAGAAAAACAACGGCGTCCTCAAAGTCACTCTCCCAGACGGAACCATCTACGCCCAAGGCGAAGGATCATCGAATATACTGACAGGTAACACAAAAGATGATGTTTTATACGGTATGGGCGGTAACGACCAGTTGATCGGAGGCGCAGGTAAGGATCAACTATACGGTGGGGATGGCAATGATCTATTGATCGGAACTGATGGCTATGGAAACGATGACGGAGTAGCCGATGTCCTCTACGGCGGAAAAGGTTATGATACCTATATTACCGGAAATTATGATGCAATAAAAGACGATGACGGAAGCGGTCGTGTTGTATTTGAAAATGCTCTTTTAACGGGAGGAGAAGCTGAAGCGGGTGAATGTAACCCTGCCGGAAGCGGTATCTATCATGGAAACGGCGGTACTTATACACTTTCATCAAATGGAGTACTTACGTTTGTAAAAGACGGTGAAATGCTGAGAATTGCCAATTTCGTCAACGGAAATTTGGGAATCACCCTCAGTATTGAAAACCATAACGGAGGAGGAGGGGGAGGTTCCTGCCCTCCGCCTCCACCACCGCCTCCGCCACCTGAACCAAGCCCGAACTTCTCTTCTCCACTCGTACTTGACCTAAACGGTGACGGCGTCACCTCTATCTTTATATCTGAAGGTTCCACCCATTTCGATCTGGACAGTAACGGAACACGTGAACATACAGGATGGGTACAAAGTGATGATGCACTGTTGGTACTCGATAAAAACCAAGACGGCAAGATCAACAACGGAACCGAACTTTTCGGTAACAACACTCTCCTAAAAAACGGAACCAAAGCCGCCAACGGTTTTGAAGCCCTTAAGGAATACGATGAGAACAAAGATGGCGTGATCGATGCCAAAGACAACATCTACAACACCCTCAACCTCTGGCAAGACGCTAATAGTGACGGCATTACCGACACAGGAGAACTCCATGCCCTGAGTGAACTCGGAGTTGCTTCGATCAACCTAGGCTATACGACTGCCACAGACTATGAAGAAAACAACGTACTCAAAGAAACTTCTACATTTACTACCACCGAGGGAACAACCCAGAGTATCAACGACGTATGGTTTATGACCAATAACATGGACACCGCACGTGACACAACCGTAACACTCAAAGACTCCGTTGCCGCACTTCCTGATTTCCGTGGAGCAGGGAGAGCAGAGAATCTATCAACGGCTATGAATGAAATTAAAAATGAAAGAAAGGCAGCCTAAATGGAACAAGAAACACTCCAAACTCAACAACTCAAAAAAAGGAAGTTGCCAAAATGGCTCATAATTTTAATAGCAATACCTTTAGTAATTATTGCTATTCACTTTAATTTTTATTTTGCTACACAGCGCATTGTCAAAGCAGATGAATCGATCAATCAGGAAGCGACAAGTTATTTTATTCATGCAAATGTTATTTCAATGTTATGGATAAATGCTACACATACATATTTATTTGTTGATTACGATTCTTGGCTGATGAAGCCTTTAATAGTTTTAACAGATTATTTCTTTGAAAAAGGGGAAGTATTAATACAGCCACATAATGGAGAAGACGGTGTATGGTGGTATTTAACTTATGCATATATCTATAATCTTTCTACTTCCCAAAGAATTGATACATCCATGGACATTTACTCGTTACCTAAAAATGAAGAAATGAACTTAAGAAATAAACTAACTCGCTACATTATAAAAATTGGTAATGATGGTGTAAAAGGAGTAGATTTTGGAAAATATGAATCATCTGCAATGCATACGATGTTTGCAACACATCTTTCAAATATTGATGTAGAAAAACATTATACTGGTAATACAAAACAAGAAAAAATTGGAACATATCTGCATGATAAAAATATTAACGCTTATGCAAATGATTCCTATGTGGCTTATGTACGATTTCTAAAAAAAGATCAATTTAAAAGTGGATGGGAATTATTTATCTTAAATAACCTAAATGAAAGAGTTAGGTTTTTAATTTTTAATGACATGGTAAATTTTTCTTCTCAAAACATATGTACAAACAAATACATACCATCCTATCTAACCTATATAAAACTCATAAATATCAAGAGTTTAAATAGAAAAAATCAAAACGATGATATTCCCAACCAAAAAGTTAAAAAAATGTTTGAAGATAGGGAAAGAGATCGTATTGTTTTAACACAAATAAAAAACTCATGTCCAAACTTTGGAGATGAAATTAATCAAATTGAAATAACTTTTCAACAACTAAAAGGAGTCAACAATGGCAGATAATACAAATACAGGTGTTCCTGAAGAACTAAAAAATACTCTTGATGCTGTATGTGATATGGTAACTCTTGCAGATTTGGATGCAATGCAAAAAAGTGGTAAGGGTTATCATATGTTGACACAGTATTGTGCAGTCAATGGAAATGCACTAGCACAATATGATTTGTATTTAAAATATAAAGAAGACCCTGATGGAACAAAACATATTATTGCTGAGACAGCAAATAAAGTTGTTGCTGATGTCGTATTTGACAGAGAGATAAAAAAAGCTATGGCACAGGCTGCCGCAGGAGCTTTACTGGTTTATGCGGGCACGCCAGTAGAAGGCGCAGATCAAATTGCAGGAGCAGTTGTATATTTAGGGATGGCATTAAGAGGTTATGTTGTAGCAAAAACAAAAAGTTGGTTTGCTGGAAAAGGTATAGAAGAAGGAATTTTAAGATTATGGCCAGATAAAAATGTTGAAAAAGCAGCTTATCAAGGTAATATTGAAGTATATAAATATTCTGTAGAAAAAAATCTAACAACAATACAAGATAACGCAGAAGTGATTAATAATCTTGTTCCTGCTATTTTGAAAACAGATACCAATAAGCTCACCATCGGCACCCGCACCCTCGACATCCGCAACCTCTCCACAATCGAGCTTCGTAATGCAGTAAGCCATATCGATAGCGTATCATTCCTCCTCTCTGAAATAAAAATTCGAGTGGGTGAAAAACTCGATATGGGGAGCTACGGTATCTATACCGTCAAAGGTGGGGATACTCTCTCCCAAATCGCCGCATCTCACGGTATGGTGACGAAAGACCTTGTCATGCTCAATACATGGCTAATCGATGATGGACGTATTAAATTTAACTACCCTACCAAAGTCCTTATAGATGTAGGGACAACGATTAGCGAGGTTATTAACCATACTCTTGCAGGGACAATGGCGGATGATGTTCTCATCGATCATAACGGAGGCAACGATATTCTAATAGGTAACGGCGGAGCCGATTATATGGACGGCGGCACAGGCTACGACACCTACTACAGCGGCAACGGCGACACGATCAAAGATTCCGATGGAAGCGGACGAGTACTCTTCGAAGGGTTTAAACTTAGCGGAGGCGTAAAAAAGGTTACCGATTCCGGCGGATCATGCGGGTCGCCTGGAAGTCACAATGAGACAGAATACGAGGGGGACGGAGGAATCTACAAACTTTCCGGCGGCAAACTCACCTTTACGAAAAACGGAACAGGTGAAACACTCACTATCCAAAACTTCGTCAACGGAAATTTGGGAATCACCCTCAGTATTGAAAACCATAACGGAGGAGGAGGGGGAGGTTCCTGCCCACCGCCTCCACCACCTCCCCCTCCACCCGAACCAAGCCCGAACTTCTCTTCTCCCTTAGTACTCGACCTAAACGGTGACGGAGTCACCTCTACCTTTATCTATGATACCGATACCCATTTTGATATGGATAACGACGGAGTGAGACAACGTACCGCCTGGATACAAGAGGGTGACGCACTCTTAGTCCTCGATAAAAACCAAGACGGCATCATCAACAACGGAAGCGAACTCTTCGGAAACAATACAGTACTTAAAAACGGAACCTTAGCCGCTAACGGTTTTGAGGCACTGAGAGAATACGATGAGAATAAAGATGGCGTGATCGATGCAAAAGATAATATCTATAACGCCCTCCAACTCTGGCAAGATGCTAACAGCGATGGTATTACCGACAGCGGAGAACTCCATAGCCTGCGTGAACTCGGAGTGACCTCTATCAACCTAGACTACAGCACTCCTGATGATTACGAAACCCTCAACAACATTCGCCAAACCTCTAGCTTTACTCAAGTAAGCACAGATAGCGATGGTAACACCACCACTCAGACCAATACCGTTAATGACGTATGGTTTATGACCAATGCAGAAGACACCGCACGTGACACAACCGTAACACTCAAAGACTCCGTAGCCGCATTGCCTGATTACCGTGGAGCAGGAAGAGCAGGAAACCTCTCAGCTGCTATGAACACTAATACAAAACTGGAATCCGCCGTTACCGCACTCCTCGCCAAATCTTCTACTGCTACCTATAGCTCACTCTTAGGAGACGTTAAAAACATCCTCGCCCTCTGGACAAAAACGGATAATATCGATTCGACTAAAACACGAGGTGAGCAATGGATTTTAAATCACGGATATCTATATGGTGGTACCCCACAACCAACAAGTTGGCGTTACCGTGTTTACGCCTATGCCCGTGACGTTGCCATATTAGAGACCTTCTGGGGACAGAACTTCACGATGAGCGTGGACGGTAAAACAACTGCTAACGTCATCGGTACTGAGATGTCGGCATATATGACCAAAGCTATAAACACACTCACCGATACCGTACTCGCAACACTTCTCGTCCAAGAGCTCTACGGTAAAGATGCATATGACGTCTCACAGGGACAGTTTGACTATACGGGACTCTTTAGCAAACTGAACACCACTTTCACTGCAGGCACCACTGCGGATAAAACCGCAGCCGCCAATCTCCTCGCATCCCTCATCCATCGTGACGGATTAGAGACGCTATCCAATCTCGACAGCACTCTCCTAAGCGATACAGGCTTTAAAGCATTATTATCAACTGAGGGCGTTACCTACACGATCAACGTCGATGGAAGCATCTCGGGAAGTTACAAAGACACGATAGAGGGGGGTAGCGGAAAAGATACACTCCAAGCCAAGACGGATGGTACGGTATACGGAGGTGACGGTAACGATATAATCTATGGAAGCAACGGAAGCTACTCCTACAGCTCTACCGGAAACGCCATCGGAAATGAAGAGCTCCATGGAGGTGCCGGAAATGATACGATCACAGGCGGTGCAGGCAGCGACATCCTTTACGGAGATGAAGGGGATGATACACTCTATGCCAATAGTACAAACAGCGGTGACGGAAGTTACGGTCATGACGTTCTCATCGGCGGAACAGGAAACGATACACTCATCGGTACGGGACGTAACAGTACCTATATCTATCACTACGGTGATGGGTTTGATACCATTATCGACGGCGGGAATGTCGGGCTTACTTCCGATATATTAGAGTTGGGCGGGATCCGTTTTGATGATATACGTGTAGGACGTAGCGGTAATGATATGATTATCTCGATTAAAGATGATCTTGATGAAAATAGTGACAGTGGTTCCATAACCATTAAAGATGGGTTTGGGATAGGAAAAATAGAGAGCTTCATCCTTGATGACAAAACGCTGAACTTTACTCAAATCCAATATACCGACGATACGTATACGTTCAATACTGGAGACGGTGCAAAAACAATTAATGACCTCGGTTCCATCAAAGGCGATACCCTCCAATTCGGTGATGGAATAACGGCGGATACTATAGAGATCAAAGTCTCGTCCAACAGCAATGATTTGATCATAGCCCTTAAAGAAGACGGCAAAACATTCAGTCAGCTCAGTGACAAACTCACTATCACCAATTGGTTTAACCCTGACAACCGTATCGAAACGTTCAGCTTTAGTGACGGAACGACGTGGGATGCCAATGCTATTCTCGCCCATCAAGGAACCTCTGAAGCCGATACTACCAAATTACTCGATACAACCTCAGATATTACGCTTAATCTTGGAGGCGGTAATGATGTCATTGTGACTGGAAACGGGGCAGATACAGTATATGCCGGTAGTGGAGGTGATACGATAACTACTGGTGTGGGAAATGATACGCTGATAGGCGGAACGGGGAATGATACGCTGATGGGCGGTGCTGGAAATGACACTTATACTTTTAATCTAGGTGACGGTCAAGACACAATTATAGATGAAGATCGATATGCTCCGTATTATTGGAATCCATCGTATACGTTGACACGTAATGGAGGAAGTGACGTTTTACAATTTGGAGACGGGATTGTTGCAGATGATCTTATTGTCAAAGTTGTACCAAACAGCAATGATTTGATCATAGGGCTTAAAGAAGACGGCGTTGCGTTTGAGTATCTAAGTGACAAGATCACCCTTAAAAATTGGTTTGACCCTAATAGCCGTATAGAAAAATTTTCTTTTTCCGATGGAACCGTATGGAGTGTTAACGATATTATCGGGACACAAGCTACCGAGGGGGACGATATTATCCGCCCTGCCGATATGACTCTGCCGACAAATATACATTTATTGGGAGGTGATGATTATATCACTACAGGCACTGCAAACGATATCGTATACGGTGATAACGGTAACGATGTGATTAATACCGGACTTGGAAACGATACATTGATCGGAGGGACAGATAACGATATGCTTAACGGTGGAGCGGGAGATGATACCTATGTATTTGCGAAAGGAGACGGGTCGGATACTGTTATCGATAGTGCTGGAAACGATACTCTTCAATTTGCGGAGGGTATTACTCAAGGAGATATTCTCTTACGACAAGAGGGGAACAATCTTCGTGTAGCGATCAAAGACGGCACAACCGCGATTGATAATCTGAGTGATAGTATTGTTTTAAAAGATTGGTTTAGTACGGGCAGCCGAATCGAAAATTTCAGTTTTTCAAACGAATCAACGCTTGTCGGTGCAGAAGAGATTTTAACATTGATCGGAAGCGATGCAAACGATACGTTTACATGGAAAGAGAGTGTTCTATCTATTTCAATGGATGCTGGAGATGATACGGTTATTCTAGGAAATGGAAATGACACTCTAAATGGCGGTGCAGGTAACGACACGCTTCAAGGGGGTGGCGGAAATGATACCTATGTCTTTAGTCGTGGCGATGGAATCGATACGATAACCGATATTGAGAGTTATCAGCCTTATTATTGGTCAACCTATACACAGTTACGTAACGGCGGAAATGACACCCTCAAATTCGAAGAAGGAATTACTGCCGATGATATTATTATCAAAGCATCCGCCAACAGTAACGATTTGATCGTGGCGATTAAAGAGGACGGAGTGGCATTTGACGACCTAAGTGACAAAATTACCATTAAAAACTGGTTTAACGCCGATTATCGTATTGAAAATTTCACCTTTAGCGATGGAACGGCATGGAATGCAAATGATATCGTCAATGCACAAGGAACCGAAGATGCGGATACGGTACATTTGCTTGACACTGCCAGTGATGTCACTTTGAACCTCGGAGGAGGAAATGATACGATCATAACCGCTAACGGAAATGATATTGTCAATGGTGGTGAAGGTAATGACATTCTCAATACGGGTCTCGGAAACGATAGATTAATCGGCGGAACAGGAAATGATACGCTTCAAGGGGGCGGCGGAAATGATACTTACATTTTTAATCTTGGAGACGATACAGATACCATTATCGACAGTGCCGGCAACGATACTCTTCAATTTGGAGAGGGAATCACGTCGAACGATATAATCGTCAAAGCATCCGCCAACAGTAACGATTTGATCGTGGCGATTAAAGAGGACGGAGTGGCATTTGACGACCTAAGTGACAAAATTACCATTAAAAACTGGTTTAACGCCGATTATCGTATTGAAAATTT
>NZ_JAQTUH010000023.1:9351-16534 GCF_028710345.1 Sulfuricurvum sp.
CGCTTCAAGGGGGCGGCGGAAATGATACTTACATTTTTAATCTTGGAGACGATACAGATACCATTATCGACAGTGCCGGCAACGATACTCTTCAATTTGGAGAGGGAATCACGTCGAACGATATAATTGTAAAAGCCTCTGTAAACAGTAATGACCTGATCGTAGCACTCAAAGAGGACGGTAAAACGTTTGACCAGCTGACAGACAAGATTACACTCAAAAACTGGTTTAATGCCGATAACCGTATTGAAAGTTTCTCTTTTAGTGACGGAAGCCTTCTTGATATTCGTGGTATCACACAGCTTCAGGTAAACAATTCAGGAGATGATTACCTACGCTTTTCCGAACAAGATGATATGACCGATATGGGCTTAGGAAATGATACAATTGAAGGAGGTGATGGCAATGATACCTACCTTTATAATATCGGTGATGGACATGATACGATACAAGATGTTGCCGGAATTGACACAATTCGTTTGGGTAATGGAATTAGTACTAATAATCTCGAAATTCATTCGGATAACGAATATCTCATCATCGGATTCAAACAAGATGGTGTCGCTTTTTCCGATTTAAGTGATAAACTCTACATCAAACGAGTTGGATTGAATGATTACGGTATCGAAAATCTTGAATTCTCTGATGGTACTATCATCGACCCTCGCAGCCTAATATCAACATATGATGGAACTGATGGTTCTGATATTATCGATTTAGCCTATTTGCAAACGATTAATCCTACGGTATCAATCGATGATAGTTTAGTGATTAATGCTAAAGGTGGCAATGATACGGTAACGGTTGGGAATGGAGCTAATACCATCGATATCGGAGATGGATATTATGAGACACTCACCGTAGGTAATGGAGATAATAAAATCAATATGGGAAGCGGTTGGGGTAATAAACTTAACGCAGGAGATGGAAATAATAGTATCGCTGGATCATATATCACAGCCATAGTCGGTGCGGGAGATAATAATTTTAATCTATTGGCTGAAGATTCATGGGTAGGTGTAAATATTAAAGCTGGAGATGGTAATAACAGTGTTTTTGAAAAAGATGCTGTTCTCGATACGTCATACTGGGGCGGAGAAGGATATCTGACATTTACAGCCGGAGATGGAAACAATACAATACAAATAGGGCAAAAACTCTCTAAAGAAATTGTATTTGATGATTTGTGGCGTGATACTACCATTATTGTGGGCGATGGTATTAATGACCTTAGTTTTAATAATGGTGATGGTAATTTGGATATCGTAATAGGCAATGGAAATAATAAGATTAATTTTACGGCAGATATAGATGATGTGTCTATTCAAGGGAAAAACGGAGATAATGTAATTACTCAAATCGATGATAATGATATCGAAAATAGCTACTATGACTGGTATTATGATGAAACAACCGGTAATTGGCAGCAAAGTACTTTGACGATAGTTAGTGACCCTAATACTATTTCGATAGGAATGGGAGAGGGCAACAATACAATCACTTTGAGTGATACAGCACAAGATTATCAATTAAATCTTGGTAATGGCAATAATACCATTATTGTAGGTAAAGAAAATAGCGATAACAATTATACGATGAACAGTTCGATTAATATGGGTAACGGCAATAATCAAGTTGATATTGTGAGCGGAGACGGTATTTTAAACATTAATGGAGGAACAGGGAACAACAGCGTTTTATTTAGTTCGGATATTGATAATGTGACCATTAATATGGGTGATGGAAATAATACAATTACGCAAAAGACTGTAAACGATACTGATAATATTGCTGTCCAGTCGATCATGCAGGGGTATATTCAAGATTTAGCAAATGGGAGTAATAGTGTAGATCAATGGGTGTTTAATTATAGTGGCGGAAATTTACAAATTGATGTATTAACAGAAATGGCTAGTGGAGAAGATTCACCAAATTATCAAGATATAAACCATGATGGAATTCAACAAGGATTCGACAGTACTATTTATTTATATCGAAAAGATACTTTCGGTAATTGGATCTATGTTAACAGTAATGATGATTCAAACGGGTATACAGATGGTAGTACGAGTGGGCTTGATTCGTATTTGGGTCTGGATCTTGCTGCCGGTGAGTACTTGCTTTCTATTGGTGGATATTATCTTTCAGATGAAGATGCACGAATCGGTTATCAACGTAATAACATCACAGGACCATATCAATTAACCTTTACGGGAGATGTTGCTTTTAATACAATTCCTGAGAGCGCACAAGAAATTTATAGCTTCAATCCAAATTCTAATCATGTAGATGCAGGCGACGGCGATAACCAAATTACCTTAAGCGATGTTGCACAAGATTATCAATTAAATCTTGGTAGTGGTGACAATACCATAACAGTGGGTAAAGAAAACAGCGATAATAATTATGCAATGGACAGTTCAATTAGTATGGGTGATGGTAATAATTCGATTGATATACAAAGTGGGGATGGTAATCTAAATATTAATGCAGGGGAAGGTAATAATAGTATTGAATTCAGTGCTGATATTGATAATACAGTTGTCATTGTGGGTGATGGAAATAATACAATTGTACAAAAGAGTGTGGATGATACTGATATTTTCTACAATGCTAATAATGTCAACCTTTCATTAGGGTTGGGAGCAAATACTATTGCAACAGGATCCAGTGATGATGAAATTTATCTGAGTGATAACGCATACAATGAGCTTAATGCAGGTATGACAGGGCAAGCGGATAACATTGATACTGGAGCCGGATCAAACTACATTGACATCAAAAGTAATGCTAACCATACCGTTTCAATTGGAGATGCAAATTACCAAAATCTTTCTACATATCAAGGAAACGATTATGATGAACTTTATTTAGGAAATGGTAACAATACCGTAAATAGTAAAGGTTCTGATAAAATTTACGCAGAAATTGGTAACGGAAATAATACCGTTAACATTGCTAATACGCAATTAAGTTCATTGTTTTTTGACGGTGGAGACAACTTTATTCGTGTTGAAACCTTGGGAGATTCGCATCTTTCTATTTCCAATTCAGGTAATACGAATGTGTCTATGGGATCAGGGGATACTTTAGTAACTTTCAATGAAAACATCACCAATACGATTAGTACCGGAGCCGGTAATGATGATGTTTACACATACGATAGCGATGATACTTATCTTGTCAATATCGGAGACGGAAGTGATGCTATTTTGGATATGTATGGAACCGATAAAGTTGTCTTCGGTGCAGGTATTACTAAAGATAATTTAAAAGTTCGTATTGAATTTAACGATGATCTGATGAACCATACGGATAATGTAGCCTTAGCCGAAGCATTTAGAAACTATAACTCTAACTTTGATTTTAACAGTTTGACGAATGCCAATTTGGTCATCCAGTATTCAGATAACCCTTCTGATATATTGATTCTAGCCAATTGGTATGAGATTGATAACCGTATCGAATCGTTTGTATTTAGTGACGGGACAACCCTAAGTGATCATCAGATTGTATCTCTTATCGAAACAACACAAGATGATCTGATTCTGGGAACCGAGGGTGACAATACTCTTCAAGGTGGACAAGGTGCAGATGAGATTGATGGAGGAGTAGGGAACGATACCTATATTTATAATCGAGGTGATTCTTATGACACATTTAACGAAGACGGCGGATTCGATACAATCTCTTTTGGTCAAAATATTACAAAAAACGATTTAATTTTACAACAAGTTGATAACAATCTCCTCATTTCTCTCAAAGAAGACGGGAAAACACTCAATGACCTTTCTGATACGATTACCGTTAATAACTGGTTTGATGAAAGTGGACGAATCGAACGGTTTACGTTTAGTGACGGCAGCTCAATGGAGTTGGATGAGATATTAGGTCTCGTTGATACGGACGGTGTTATCTATTACGGAACCCCAAATGAGGATTTGATGGAGGGGAGTGATAACGGTGATATTATCATGGCGCGTGATAGCAATGATATTGTTAACGGAAATAGAGGAAATGATCTGCTCTTCGGCGAAGCGGGTGATGACATTCTTGATGGCGGAGAAGGAGATGATCTGCTTTACGGCGGAGAAGGAAACGATACCTATATCATTGATCGCAATATGGGTTCAGACACCGTCTTTGATCAAAGCGGAAACGATACGTTGAAATTTGTAAACGGAATCACTGCGGATGATGTAGAGGTATGGTTTGATAACAATGACCTTAAAGTATGGACGAATGGAACCGAAGTGACTTTGAGCAACTGGTATGCCTCGGATAACCGTATCGAAACGTTTTCGTTTGATGACGGCACAACACTTAATGTTAACGATATCATCAATCTTCAGTACGAAAAGGTAAAAGGTGTTTCAGAGGGGACGACATTTAACGTAGATGATGGCGATCAAACGATCTATTATGGACAAAATGGCAATGATATTTATCGTATAGATACCTATAGTGGAGACAATACCATTAGTGACAGTGCAGGAAATGACCGTATTGAATTTGTTAACGGTATCACACCTGATAGGGTTGCCCTCAGCTATGAAGGAGATGATCTTATTCTTTCTGTTGAAGAGACAACAGTACGTTTAAGCGGATGGTATACAACGCAAAATCGGATCGAAATATTTGCTTTCGAAGATGGTACGACACTTACTGCACAAAACATTATTGACCTTATGGGGACAGACGGAAATGATTCGATCCGATCCCGTCAAGAAGGCGGAGAACTTCACGGCAATAGCGGAGACGATACTCTCGCCGGTAGTAAAGGAGACGATCTATTCTTCGGAGGTGAAGGAAATGATACATACCTAATCAACGAATTTGCCGGAGTGGATGTAATCGACGATATGCTGGGGGTCGATACAATCCGTTTCGGCGGAGGAATCACTCCAGATTCCCTACGCGTCACATGGATACAAGGGAGTGAAGATATTTACATCTCCTCCAAAGACGATGTAGCCAACGGGCTTATTCTGAAAAACTGGTACAGTAGCGATGGAGAGGGTAAAATTCTTGTATTTAGTGACGGAACTATATGGACTGCTCAAAATATCCTCGATGCAATGGGGAGTGTTAATGATGACGTATATGACGGATTCAACGACCGAGCCAACATGATTCGTGCTAACGGAGGAAGCGATGCCGTCTGTACGTTTGGCTTTGACGATACGGTTGATGGCGGCGCTGGAGATGATGCACTTGATACGGGTGCGGGCAATGATACCCTGATCGGTGGAGCAGGAGATGATTTGCTCTTTGGCGGAGTTGGAAGTGATACTTATTGCTTTGATCGCGGTTTCGGAAAAGATATGATTTATGATTTTTCAGCGGATGGGAGTGATGGAGGAAATGACCGCATCGTCTTTGGCGATGGGATCAGTGCGGATGATATTATCGTGAAATCGTTTGAGAATGATAATAACCTCTATATCGGATTGAAAGAAGACGGGAAAACCTTTGATGAATTGAGTAACGTCATTACCATCAAGGATTGGTTCTTGTTGAATAATCGCATTGAATCAATTGCATTCGGCGATGCAGCGGATATGTCACTTCTCGATCTTATGCGTGCTCAAGCTTCTCAACACGGTGATGCAATCAGAGCATTGGCTGAGGGTGGAATGCTGATCGGTACAGAAAATAATGATACCTTAATCGGCAATAGTGGCGATGATTTTATACTTGGCTTGGGCGGCGACGATATTCTTGTCGGTGGGGAAGGTAACGATACTCTTATCGGTGGAAGCGGCGGCGACCTTTTGGAAGGATCTTCTGGCAATGATACCTATTTCTTCGGCAAAGGGGATGGAAAAGATACTATATATGACAATGCGACAGCTGTTCAAGAACAATACGGATACGTTATCGACAGTGAGGGGGTAGCGCGTTGGAGTAAAATCGAGAAGCAATACAATATTGATGGAGGGGTAGATACCCTCTATTTCGGCGATGGGATAACTGCAGATGATTTATCACTTAGCAATGACGGATACGATTTGGTGATTACACTTAAAGATTTGGCAGAAGATACAATTCGTATCCAAGATTACTATAAGCCATTGAATACCATTGAATATTTTGGGTTCAGTGATGGATCGATAATGAGTAATACAGAGTTCGAAGCACTACTATTTACCCCTGGTGATGATAACGTAACGTTTATAGATGAACAAGACCATATCTTAAATGGCAACGACGGAAATGATATCATTAATGGTGGAAGTGGTAATGATATAATCGATGGAGAGGGTGGTGATGATACACTAAATGGCGGATTTGGGGATGACACCTATCTCTTTGGGCGTGGGTCAGGACATGACACTATTACTGATAATGGTATCGGCGAATGGTGGCAGACCCAATCAGGAAACGATACGGTTGTATTCAAAGACGGTCTCACTTCTAATGATCTTTGGATCAAGACGGTTGGAATCGATGTCATTATAGGTATTAAGGAGGAAGGAAAAACGTTTGAGGAGCTTAGCAATACATTAACAATCAAAGGGGCATTGGATGTTACTAATCCCTTTGAATCTGTATTATTTGCGGATGGAACAAACGTTACAATTGAAACTTTATTGATCCAAAATACTCCTCCTGAAGCCCAGGCTGAAATCACCCACACCCTGCAAGATATTCGAATCTTCAGCGGTGACGTAGGTGCTACCGATATCGACAATGATATTCTTACCTACACTGTTTCAACAGCAGCATCACATGGAACCCTCAACGTTGATGAGAATGGCAAATGGAGTTATAGTGCAGTTGATGGTTATATGGGAAGTGACAGTGCTATCATCACCATTGATGATAGTAACGGAGGGGTAATTACCCAAACATTAAACTTCGAGGTCAAAGTTTCCGCTCCAACATTATCTGATACTTCGTCGAATCTTCTTGAAGATACTGCTACCAATGGAGTCTTTAACGTTACCAATCCTATCGGCGGCGTTTTAGTCTACGAAGTCCTCAATACTTCCACGAAAGGAGCGTTTAGTGTTGATGAATCAGGGAGCTGGAACTACAACCCAAATGCGAATCTAAACGGCAGCGACAGTGTTACCATTAAAGTAACCAACGCTTACGGTCTAAGTACTACCGCAACACTTAATCTCGCTATCGAAGCGGTTAACGATGCACCAATACTAACCGAGACACCGGCACCAAT
>NZ_JAQTUH010000024.1 GCF_028710345.1 Sulfuricurvum sp.
TAAAGTATATTTTAAAGACTTAAGACTGTTTAGAAATGAAGAGGGTAAAAAGTTTATTTTTAAATATTTACATATTTTTGATTTGTTGCAACCAAAAAAAATGGTGGGTTCAATTAACGAACAAATCAATGACTAATTTTAACAAATTTTTTTTGATGTATTCAAAAATAGTTTTATAGGTCGAAAAGGTACTAAATATTGGTCTGATCAATACGCAACCGCTTAACAATTTCTAAAAAGAAATCTTTGCTCCACAAGTCGAGCTCAGATGCATTTTTAATAAATGGACGGATATCTTTCTTTGCTTGTTCGATATCCAAATGATCAATTCGCTCACGCATGAGATCAATTAATTTATCGTGATCAATGGTTTCAGTGAGAGAGATATTATTGCCCTCAAGCCATTTACAACTTTGATGTAGACGTGCATTAAGATGGTTGAGATCCAACGGAATATCGTTGGCAATATACCATACTAGGTCGTACCAGTCTCTCCCTTTCGGACGTGTTGCCCAAGCCCTACATAAAAGAGCGTGCATTTTACCGGCGAATAGTGAGGAGGGTGTCATTGACTTGATATTAAAAGGGCGTGGAATTAAGATCAGCTTCTCTTCCGTAGTAAAGTCTAATGGCGGCTCTGTATCTACTTCGAGTTTAATTTTTACAGCTTGATCTCGGTGAAACATTCCAATGACGGATTTAGGGGCATCGATACGGATAAGATGCTCAATGGTGTTGCCTTTGACAAATGCAGATTGCACGGCGGTATCGACACTTTTTGTCTTAATTTCAATGGTTGTTTCAAAACCAAAGGAGCGTAAGGTTTCAATCACAATCTTTTCATAATTACTCAAATCAAATTCTGGATTTGATTCCAATAGTGAAAAATCGAGGTCTTCTGAAAATCGTGGAAGCCCATGTAATATCCGTAGAGCCGTACCGCCATAAAAAGTAGCATGTTTGAAAAAGCCCCCTTCATAGAGTCCCAAGAGTACAATTTCTTGAAGGATTTCTCGGAGTGCATCGAAACTTCCACTCCCGGTTGATAGATCATATCGTTCCAGCATTTTCATGAGGGCAGGGTGGGTATTAGCCATTGAAGTTCCTTTTGGCAATTAATGTTGCTAATGTACGTAAGTTTTGAGAACGGTAGGCGATTGCGATGGATCGGATTAATTCACCGTCAAGCTTTTCAAGCCCATCAAGTCGAAGATCGTGTTCTAAATACGCACGCATCTCTTCTTGAGACATTCTTCCGATACCTCGGTCATAACGGATTTTATCGCATAGTGCTTTTTCCGGAGTGGCAATAAGCCGGCCTCCATCTTTTTCATTGTAATGCCAATCAATACCGATAGAATAAGCGTTGGTAGATATTTTACGATAGCTATAGCGTCCAAGAGGGGTAGAAAAAAGTTTGGGGTGTTTCATCGTTGCCGACGTAATCTCATCAACCCGTTCCGGTATCATCCCATAATAGGAGAGTGCATATTCGAATGAGATGTAAGAGGGTGTATACAAGAGATTGGCAACATTGATAGGATTTGGTTCATTTTGCCGATATTTTTGGCCTAGACAATAGATACCGCGTTTGATCCGTACCAATTCTTCATTTTTTACCATACGCATAATTTTTTCATTGATATTTTTGATATCACTTTTTAAAATTTCAACAAGCGTATCGTTGGTAAAAACAATAGTACTGAGAAGATTGCGTATTTCTAAAATGTTCATTTGAAAATTATAGCATATTCAGTTAATTTATTAATAGCTAATATGATTAAAGCATATTAACTATATTTAAAAACACTTAAAATATTTAAAGAATTTGTAATTTTATAATTTTAAATTTCTAACGGCATCACTTCCAGAATCAGGAGAAAGTTTTGCATAACGTAATGTGGTTTCTATGCTTTCATGATCCAGAAGCTTTTGAATCGTAAATATTGGAATTCCATTAATTGCTAGGTGTGATGCAAAAGTATGTCGAAGTGTATGAACGACAGTTCGATTTGCACTATCCTTTTCATCTAATCCTACATTAAACAACTCATCGAGAATCTTTTTAAGGGGTCTTTGTATGATTCTATCAGTAATCAAGTTGCCATCATTGCTAACTATATGATGATAAGGCTTCATTTTCGGTAATATTAATTTTAGTAGGTCGTACCATTCGTCACTAATAAATCCTCGGTACTTGTGTCCTCCATTTTTAGTATTTATCAAAGTAACAGTTCGATTTTCTAGGTCAATATGTGTTTTTTGTATAAGCAGTATGGTGCTTAGTCTTCCACCAGTTGATAATGAAGCTAAAACAAACATTTTTAGAATAGGATCATTTTTGACAGCATCCTTAAGTAAATTGATTTCTTCTCGACTAAGAAAACGCTCACGCTTTATGTCTCTTGACTGTATTTCTTTATTCGTCAAGTGATGTTTATCATCTGCTCTGAGAGCGGGAACAGGATTTTGGAATTTGTCTTTTTCCTTTTCAACTTGAGAATTCCAGTAGTTGTAAGCAGAACCAATGGCAATAATCATCATATCTACCGATTTGGGAGAAAGGGGTATGGGCTTGTTATTTTCATCTTTTCGTTTGGAAAGTTTTTGTACTTCTATACGAAATTTTTTTAGATGTTCTTTATTCATCGTATTTGCTGGTACGGTTCCAAGTATTGGACCAATATAGCGAGTATATCTACCTTTAAAGTCATTACGTAGTGCATCTACCATCGCTTTATTCTCTATATATTTCTCCCATACTTCAGAGAATTTCAGAGTTGTTGGCTTCTTACGAACTGCTATTGCAGGTGGCTCTTCTCCTAAACGTTGATTATGAAGAATTTCATCACGTTTTTGTTTGCAATATGCTTCACGAATACCAGCACTGTATAATCCGATTTTAATCCACTTTTTTTTACCGTCCAAATCTTTATAAGTTATAAAGTATGAACGATCATCATTTGCAAGTTCGTGGAAATACACACCTTCATTTCCTTTTGACTTTATACGCTTCATATTTCTACCCTATTTCTACCCTGATATTAAAAAACCTGAAAATATATGGTAATAAAATGATAGCATTAATTTTTATAAAAAGTGCCTTGCTATGGGCTTTTTAATAGAGTTTATAAGACTTGAAAACATTTTAAGAAATATGATGAAACATTATATTTAGAGTCCGCCCACTGGTACCACTTTTTTATTCAAAAAAATCCCCTAAAATACGACATTTGAAGCCTTTTAAAAAGAAGCAATGAACTTTTTGTTACAAATATTTCATCCATTGATCGAAAGCACCTTATCCGAATGAGTGAAGAGTTTAAAATTCAACAGTGTGATGAGATCATTGCTAAAATTATTGAGGTTAAGCATACGTTTCTTCCTGAACTTGCAACGCAGTATGGGGTTGGACGATGAGCCGAAGAGGTGATGGAATTGACTTCTAAAGTTGAGCAATCGTTGAAAATACATTGATAAGAATAGAGGTCCACTCGCATCATGTTGCGCCAATTCAAGTAGTAAGTGCAACACACAGTTAAGCTACAGAATAAGATTTCGTAATTGTATCAAAGAACACTTCTGAAGGTGTTTTATATCCCAATATTTTTCTTGGTCTATTGTTGAGCTTGTTTTGAACGTTAACGATTTGCTTATCCGTTATCTCTTGAAACTCTTTCTCTTTAGGGAAATATTCCCGTATCAATCCATTCGTATGTTCGTTAAGTCCCCGCTGCCATGATTGGTAAGGGTGTGCAAAGTAAAAGTCTGTACTGAGGACTCTGCTGATCTCTTGGTGGTAGGAAAACTCTTTACCGTTATCACTGGTAATAGTAAGCGTATATTCTTTGATTGGTTTGAGAAGATCAAGAATAGCTTGTTTAACTAGTTCGGCGTGTTTACTTGGGACTTTTTTCATCAGTGTGAATTTAGAACATCTATCAACAATAGTTACAATCCCTTGATGCTGATATCGTCCTATGATCGTATCCACTTCCCAATCACCAACTCTGCTTTTTTCTTCTACAATTAATGGTCTCTCATCGATAGATATACGGTTCTTGATTTGTCCACGACTACGATGTGAAGCTGTTCGTTTGGTGTATTTCTTGTTTTTGTGTCTGAGGTACAGATAGAGCTTGCCACCACTTTTTTGATTGGCATAGACATATTGGTAAATTGTCTCATGACTGATAGATTTTAATCCATCTAATACCATACGACCACTGATTTGCTCTGGACTCCATCCCTCTTGTATATACTTTTTGATATAGTTGATATGCTCTTTACCTAATCGGCGGTTCTTTGACTTATACTGATACCGCAATCGTGCACTTACGGCTGCACTCAGTGCGAAATACTCTCCACTATCAAGGGCATTTCACCTTAACTCCCTGCATATGGTCGAATAATGCACTCCAATGTTTAAAGCTATCGCTCTTTGGCTCAGTCCCTCTTTTTTTAAAGCCTCAATTTGATATCGTTGTGCCATGGTTAGCTGTTGGTAACTCATAAGTGTCCTATCTTTGGTCGGATAATTCACTTATTCTATCGCAGCTAACCTCTTCAATTATCCGCTATATCTGAATTTCTAAACTGTTGCACTTTAAATTTGAATTGGCGTTGTATTCCGCACATTTATCCGTTACAATTTCAACAATACATACAAAGGAGAGACCATGAAAAGTCATACTATGCCTATTTCACAACCCATTACGCCTAGCCGTATCGCGAGCTTCTCTCTCCTCCTGCTGAACCTGCTGTAATTTCCTTTTTTTCCGTTTCTTTTTTACATTTTTAGTTTTGCCGTATCGGGCGCAATGCGTCCCTATTTTGGCTTTTATCATTGTCACACATAAAGGATATACTTATGCACACGTATGAAAAAAATGCACCGTACAAATCGGATACATTGGATAAAAATAACAGTTGGAATGCGCAGGAATACAACAAACATGCGTCATTTGTCTCAAACTTGGCATTGCCCGTAGTTGACTTACTTGCTCCGATAGAGGGGGAGGAAATATTGGATTTGGGATGCGGTGAGGGGACATTGGCACTTGAAATCCAAAAGAGCGGTGCGAAAGTAACGGGAGTCGATTTGAGTCACGAGATGGTAAAAAATGCACGTGCCAAAGGGATTGATTCTATGGTCATGAGCGCAACGGAGTTGGAGTTTAAAAATCGATTTGATGCGGTCTTTTCCAATGCGGTGCTTCATTGGGTAAAAGAGAGTGAAACCGTTGTTAAAAACATCCATGATGCCTTGAAACCCTATGGAAGATTTGTTGCAGAGTTTGGAGGGGCAGGTAATTGTAAAACAGCGGTCGATGCGATGAAAGAGGTGTTTAAAAATCACCCTGAATTTGGAGCGTTTGAAGACCCGTGGTACTTTCCAAGTATAGAAGAGTATCGTACCCTCTTGGAGTCGTGCGGGTTTAGAGTCGAATACATCGAATTAATCCCTCGACCGACCTCAGTTGATGATATCACCAACTGGCTTGATCTTTTTGCCAATGGGGTAACGGCGCATTTGAGTCGTGAAGAGTTTAGTATGTTTAAAGAAGAGGTTAGCAGGATTACGAAACCGAAGTTGTACGATGACAACGATGGTTGGTATGTTGACTATATCCGTTTGAGAGTTAGAGCGGTGAGGGGGAAAATATAAATTTTGCATAGTTTGAAACAATTTATGGATATATTTTTAATTTTAAAACTCTTTAAATCCCTAGAAATAGGGATTATTTAAAATATAAATTTAATATAAAATGCATAAAATTTGTGTTTATTACATATTGACACTTTGAAACAATATAAGTATAATTTGTATATGAAAAATATCAATAAAAGCACTTGTTTATCGGATACAAACACTATCTTAAATAAAATTAAAAAGCTTGAAGTTGATACTGTCTATCCAATTGCACAAGTTGCTCAAAAAAATGATAGTAGTAGAGTTTATCTTTCACGCTTGGCGGATAAGGGTGAAATACTCAAAGTTAAAAGAGGATTCTTTTATAAACCTACTAACAAAACCTTATACAAAGAGTCTAATAGGTCGATTGCTTTAGATAAATCACTATTTGTTAATGATCTGTTTTGGAGTGTCAAAGACGGATTTGAGATCAATGCCGTTGATTTGATTAGGGCGTATTTGATCGACTATAGTGAAGAAGATTTGATGGGGTTATATACCCTTTTCGGATACAAACGACTCGTAAGAGAAAGTTTGAAAATCTATAAAAAACGAGATAACGAAGCGTATCAAAAAATACGGACGATTTTAGAGCGATTTGAAGCGTGGAGATTGCATGACAAACGAGATTAAAGAGCTTATCGAAACCATAAAAACTCATCCGATCTTTGATCAACACCCTTTTTTCTTTGTCGGTGGAACGGCCTTGTCCTCCTATCTAAACCATAGAGTCTCTTATGACATCGACATCGCCTCTACGTGCAAACTTCCCGTATCGCAGATAAAAACATTTGCTTTTAACCTAGGTGCGAGAACTATTGTGGATAAAAATGCCTCAGCCTTTAGGATCAATACGGGAGAGGATATAGAAAACTATCACCTCAAATTTATGGTTAATGGTATAAAACTGGAATTTTCCTATTTTCGAGCTCCTATTCAGAGTGCTATTTTAGAAAATGCCGGCTCAAACCCTTATGATGAAAGTTCCACCCTTAAGATACTCGATTTGAAAGATATTATCGCCCTTAAAATATTTGCCCTTTTTAACCGAAAAAAAACCAGAGATTTATTCGATGCTTCTATCATTTTGGAAAAGAACTTGTTGGAGATTGGGGAATTAGAGAGAATCTATTCGTATATGCGAGATGAAAATAGCTCTATTCGAGACTATATTGCTAACTTTAAAGCGGCGGATGATGACGGTGATAACTCGCTGGATTTTTTAGCGGAGCACCAATGCTATAAAACATTTGCCAAAAAGTCTCAAAATGAGCGTTTTATCCAAGCAAAAGAGATGTTTTTAACTCAATACGATCTAAAACAAAAAGGGGCTCTTGCCTCTATCAAAAAAGTGGCAGTTAGAAAGAAGAGGGGAAAATAAATGATTGATACAGCATTTGCAGAGCGTTTCGCCCATGAGTGGGTCGAGGCGTGGAACAGCCACGATCTGGAAGCGGTTTTATCGCATTACAGTGATGATTTCGAGATGCGTTCGCCGTTTATCATCGCGTATAGCCCTGAATCGGGCGGGATGCTGAGAGGCAAAGAGGCGGTAGGTGCTTATTGGGCGGCGGCATTGGAGAAATTTAGTGATCTGCACTTCGTACTGGATAGTGTATTTGTCGGGGCGGATTCGATTGCCCTCACATATACGTCGGTGTTGGATAAAAAGGCGGTAGAAGTTTTCTTTTTCGATGAGAATGGTAAGGTAGTGAAAGCGGCGGCGCATTATGGTTAAAAATTTCCATTTGACATTAATTTAATATCATATATAATATCACTATGAAAATCGTTTTGGATACCAATGTAATCATAGCCGCACTGATGAGTCGAAACGGTATATCGAATGCAGTGCTCATAAAGCTCTTTGAGACGGAT
Organism: Sulfuricurvum sp.; assembly: GCF_028710345.1. Lineage (NCBI taxonomy): Bacteria > Pseudomonadati > Campylobacterota > Epsilonproteobacteria > Campylobacterales > Sulfurimonadaceae > Sulfuricurvum > Sulfuricurvum sp. Next base: position 7,574 of record NZ_JAQTUH010000024.1, read on the forward strand.
GAAAAAATCAATGTCGTTTCTAATCCTCTGGTTTTGGAGATGGAAGCGGTATTGAAACGCGATGAAAATCGAGTGCGTTGCGGTGGTTTGGAAGATGAGGCAATTGAAACGTTTATTGACGATTTGTGTCTAATATCGCATCATCAGAAAATCAATTTCTTGTGGCGGCCGTTTTTACATGATCCGCAAGACGACATGGTATTGGAGACGGCATTTAATGCCACAGCGGAGATTATCGTGACCTATAATCTCAAAGATTTCAAGGGTGTCGAAAAATATTTCGGCATTCGGGTAATGACCCCCAAAGAATTTTATCCCTTATTAGGAGGTGGACAATGAATTTCGCACTACGGATTCCCGATTATTACCGGCAAGAGATCGAAGCCCTAAAGGGCGATGTATCGATTAATCAGTTTATTGTTTCGGCACTGAGTGAAAAGATCGCTTCATTGCGGACGGAAGAATTTTTGCAAGAGCGTGCAAATCGCGGTTCACGTTCTCATGCACTTTCAATGCTCAAAAATGCCCCTGATGTGAAGCCCATAGAGGGAGATGCGATTTAAAAGGTTATAGGTATCACCTGACCCCTTTTACTGGAAAGTGGGAACGAGCAACACTGATTTGTTATATGGTTACTCCGCAATATTTAGCCAAATTATCAATGCTATGAGAAATATTTGGAAAAGTGCCTTCTACATATTGTTGGTTTAAAATCTTTCTTATTTCTGAAATATTATCTTCTATTTGAGCTATTTGTACTGATCTTACTTGACGCATCTTATGAGCGTAGACTAAAATCAATGTTAGTATTCTTGATGCCTCATCAATTTCACTATCATCATACTCATTTCTTGAATGATTCTTTGCAATAGTGTGAAGCCTATCTAGAGAACTTCTTAATTCTTGATCCGTGTCCATTTCCCTCACCTTTTGATATTCATATAACGTTTAAAATTTCTCGCTCCAACTCTTCTGAGTTGGAGCGTTTGGTTTAATGCATGTATGCATTCCCACTCAGGAGAGTGGGAACGAGGGAAACCTACTTTCCGTTATTGTGTGAAATCCTTTAGGGCGTGATACGGTATTTAGCCCTTAACATTTACGCCTGTCCCGTATGTTGTATGTTGATGTTGGGCATTAATACACACAGGTTGAAACACCACCATGGTTGTAATGTTCCTGGAAGCAATAATCACTCACGCGACTATAACATTCCCCACCCACTACTTTTTTTTCCCAATTATAGACCGGTACACAGCCACCTTGGCATTCATTATCACTCTCACATGATTTTCCACTATCGGTAGTTTCGTAATTTAAACATCGAAACGGCCCAAAATCGACAACAACACCCTGAGAAGCCTGTATCCAATCACCGTTTCGTTTAGCACATTCTTCTGCGGTTTCGGGAACAGCAGGTTTTTCAGGAACCTCATTTGCGCATCCTGCAAGGAGCGTTATACTCGTTAAGAGTCTTACTAGGTTTTTCCTCACCATTACGCTATCCTATTATTTCTTCATATTTTTCTCACTCCAACTCTCCTGAGTGGGAGTGTCTATACGGGATACATTCCCACTTGGAAAGTGGGAACGAGCAAACGCCTGTCCTGTATGTTCGTATGTTTGGAAAGTGGGAACGAGGAGAAATTACCTTTTTACTTATGCTACTTAAACAAATTCTTCATTGACTTCTCAAGATCGTCTAGAGCCTTTTGTGCTTTTCGTCCATCATCACCTGAAAATGTGATTTCAGCTTTACAATTAGGACAAATCTTCTTGCGTCCCGGAACCATCTCTTTTGCTTTTATACTAATTTTTCTTTTGCACCCCGGACATTCAATGTTAACATCTAAATCCATAATGAAACTCCTTCTTTATTTTTTGAAGCAAACTATTTATTCATACCTAAAATATACCATTATCTTTGATAAATCAACCAAAATCTTACAAATTGACATATTTTTAAATATTTTACATCGTTTTTCTTTAAATGATTTCCGCAAACGCTTTAACAGCAGACAAAGCGAAAAAAGAGCAAAATTCCACAATCATTAGCTATAGGAATCTCGATGAAAGCCGAAAATTTTAAACTCACCGACTACCTCTCCCGTATCGGGTATGAAAGGGAAGTGCGTCCCGATGTCGCAACACTCACTCAGCTCGTACAAAAGCAACTGCGAAGCATCCCGTTTGAAAATACTGAGGTTCAGGCGGGGAGAATCCCCTCTATGGTTCCCGAAGATATTGTGAACAAAGTGTTGGGACGAGGGCGCGGAGGGTACTGCTACGAAATCAATGGTGTGTTTGCGATGGCACTCACCGCAATAGGGTTCGAATGGTATTTCGCGGGGGCGCGTCCGATGTTTTATCCGATGAGAAGACCTAAAACGCACATGGTAGTGATCGTTCGTGTTGAGGGGCGCGATTATCTGTGCGATACGGGATTCGGTGGATATGCACTGCGCGCGCCGATAGAGATCGTGGAGGGTGAAGCGGTTCAGGACGGCGATCGTTTCCGCATGGAGTATCTCGATGGTGAATACGTTGTGAGTTCTCTCGTGCAGGATGAGTGGCAACGTCAATACGGCTTTGCCTTACAACCGCAGGAGTGGATTGAGTTTAGCCTCGCGAACTATTTTAACGCCACCCATCCCGATACGATTTTTACCCAAAAGAAACTCGCGATTATGCAAACACCAAAGGGGCGTAAGATTCTCGTGGATAATGAACTCAAACTCATCGAAGAGGGGAAACTGGAGTTGTTAAAAGTAGATTATGAGAGTGCGTTAAGAGAGTATTACGGGTTGGAGTTGATATGAATCATACTTTAATACACCGTGCAACAAAAGATCAATCGGATACTATATCCATCTTAGTCGGTGAACTTTTACAAGAGATTATGGATCGTATCGGTATCGACGTGTTTCATTTTGATCTTGAAGAGACGAAAGAGCGTTTAGCAGAGTTTATCGAACATGAAAAGAATTTTGTATTCGTTGCATTCGATCAGAACACCGATGAGATGATCGGTTTCGTTACGGTTTATGAAGGATTTGCCCTTTATGTAGAGGGGGCTTTCGGAACGATGGCGGAGTTGTATGTTCGTCCATCGTATCGATCACAAAGTATCGGTAAAATGTTGATCCAAGCAGTCAAAGATTTTGGCGATGAGAGAGGCTGGAAACGTCTCGAAGTTACCACACCACCACTGCCACAGTTTGATGCGACTTTATCGTTTTACGAACGTGAAGGGTTTGAGATAAGCGGTGGGCGAAAATTAAAGGTAGTAGTGAAGAAATGATGAGTGTTGTAACCATTCTTGCTATTGTCGCGTTGAGCTTGATTGGATTGCTCCATTTTTATTGGGCATTGGGTGGTAAATTCGCAGCTCTACAAGCGATACCGACAGAAAATGGCAAGCCATTGATAAATCCGGGGAAAATAGCTGCTGTTATGGTAGGATTGGCATTATTTGGATTTGCTTTTGTTGCCTATATCCTCTGTTTTTATGATTTGTCATCGTCACCTTTTCGGGATTATTTTATCATTAGCGGATGGATTTTATCGGGGATATTTACCCTCCGAGGTATTGGTGAGTTTAATGCAGTCGGTTTGTTTAAAAAAATAGAGTCATCTGAATTCGCCTATTATGACACCCGTTTTTATACTCCGTTTGCGTTATTTATGGGAATGGTATTCGCTGCTTTGACGTATCAAGTATAAGGAAATGAATGATATATTTAGGTGTATATTTGGAAGAAAATATAGTTTAGTAAAAAAGAAATTCTATGACCCCCGCCGTAAATATCGCTAAAAAGGCAAAAATACCCTACACCCTTCACTCCTATACCCATGATCCCGCATCCGCTTCGTATGGAGAGGAGGCATCGGAGAAATTAGGTATTGCATCGGATAGGGTGTTTAAAACACTGGTCGCACAAATCGACTCACGTGAACTCGTCGTCGCAGTCATCCCCGTCTCTTCCATGCTCTCAATGAAACAGATCGCTAAAGCAGCAGGGGGTAAAAAAGCGGAAATGGCAAAGGGTACGGATGTGGAACGTTCCAGCGGTTATATCCTCGGCGGAGTGAGTCCATTGGGACAGAAAAAGAGACTTAGGACGTTTATCGACGCATCGGCTCAGGATTTCCCGACGATCTATGTGAGTGCAGGGCGTAGAGGGTTGGAGATAGAATTAGCGCCGAATGATTTAAAAATGGTCTGTTCGGCTGAGTTTTATGATTTGAGGGGATGAATTCAGCTTTCTACCCACGCATCCAATAGAGAGAATAATGTTAGAGTTGAATTCGTAACGGAATCATAGAGGACTTTTCAAACCCCATTCTTTCGTAAAAGCGATGAGCCGCGATATTGTCTCCATCGGTGAGGAGGGTGAGTCTTTGAACCCCTTTTTCTTTGCTGATCGTGAGAACATATTCGAGTAAAGATGAGCCGATATCCTCTCCTCGGTGATTCTCATCGATAACCATATCTTCGAGAATAGCGACTCTTCCTCCCAATGCCGTCGAAACGGTATAGAGCAGATTTACCATCCCTACAATCTCGCCTTCTTTGGATGCAACGTATATCTCACCGATAGTTGAATCGTCGATGATTGTTATCAACGCCTTCGTTTGATTTGCACTATCAGGTGTAAACTCCGCTTCTTGTGAGAAGAGCTGATTTAATAGGCGACAAAGGCTTGGGATATCCTCGCTGGTTGCCGTTCGGTACGTAATGGAAATCTTTTTTTGCTCTTGCATCAATCGCCTTTAATAAGTTGCATAATTATAGACTCTAAAACCCTTCAAAAGAGTTTTAGCTCTGTTTTAATCCCTTTATTTTGTAAAAGTTTAGCGGTTACGAATATCGGTCGATGAGTGTGGATGAATTGGAATTTTTGAGGGAATGAAAATGTCCTTGATGTGAAGCCTATAGAGGGAGGAGGGGTTTAAAACAAGTGAGTAGTTATAGGTATCACCTGACACTGTTTTTCTTAAAAATAATTTCTGCATCCTGCTTCTTCGGCATATGAACATAGAGGGGCAAAATTTACCGAAAGAGCGGTACGATACTCTTATTAAAAACATAGATGAGACTATTGCTAGGAGAGAATTTCATGGATATAGTAAAAATCCCCTTTGTTGAAAAAGTGGGGATAGAACAAGACGAAAAAGGTTTAAAACTCACCTTTCGCTCAGACAACCTAAACCATATCGCTACCGTACACGCAAGCGCACAATTCACTCTAGCAGAAACAGCAAGCGGTGAGGCGTTGCAGAGACTTTTTCCCGATTTGGTCGGCAAGGTTATCCCAGTATTGCGCGATTCACAAATCAAATTCAAAAAACCGACTACAGATACCATCTATGCGATAGCTATTGTGAGCGATGAAGAGATAGAGACATTTAAAACGGGATTGGATAAAAAAGGGCGTGCGATGATCGGTGTAGATGTTGAGCTAAGAGATGAGAGTGAAGTTGTGGTGTGTATCGGAAGATTTACGTGGTTTGTGCAAATGATGGATGGAGAATAAGATGATTATTCAAAACAGTACCATCAATGACATCGACGAGATTTTTAGACTCTACAAAATAGCGACTGATTTCCAAAAGTCCAAGTTTTTCGTCCATTGGCCAGAGTTTAAACGGGAGCTGATCGAGACGGAGATAGGTGAGAGCCGACAATGGAAGATGATGATTGATGGACGTATAGCGTGTATCTGGGCGACGACGTTTAATGACCCGCAGATATGGGGAGAACGTGACCGCGATCCCGCACTCTATATCCACCGTATCGCAACCAATCCTGATTTTAGAGGCAATAATTTCGTAGCCCGAATCGTCGAGTGGGCTGAACAATATGCGCGAGAAAATGATAAAAGCTACATTCGGATGGATACCATCGGCGAAAATAGAGGACTGATAGAACATTATAAAAAATGTGGGTTCGAATATCTAGGGTATCACAAACTGGATTCTATCGAAGGATTACCTGAGCATTACGCTCTGGCGGATGCGTGTTTGTTTGAGAGGAAGATTGTGAAGTAGATTCTTCGGTAGTAAATTTTGCATTGAAAATTCTTAGCTATAATGGAGAGAAAAATAGAGTAATAGCATGATAACTTTCAAAGAAACCGATACCTATCTCCTCTCGAAAAAAGGTTCAACATTTGATTATCCGTTTGATCAAGAAGTTCGGGTATATCGTGTGGCGGGGAAAATATTTGCTCTGATGGTGGATAAAGAGCCGTTATCGATCAATCTCAAATGCAATCCGATGTATGCGTTAGAATTGCGTTCAATCTACTCATCCGTGATTCCCGGGTATCACATGAACAAAAAGCACTGGAACACGGTGATGATAGAAGGGGATGTGGATGACAAACTATTGAAAGAATTAATCGATCACTCGTATACTCTAATCGTCGAGAGTTTGACCAAGAAACAACGAGAAGCTATTTTGTAAATCAAATTTTCGCTACACTTTCACAACTATACAAAGGAGAGCAGATGACATATTATCGCACTATCGACAATACCCCTCTTGTCCGAGTCGCTCTCTTTTGGCTTCTGCCATAACACTTTCTTTTTAACCTAACCCCATAACATTTATTACTACACACCATAAGGATACCTATGTCGTTACAATTAGACGATTTCCTCATTACGGGTCGTACTTTTGAGGAGTATATGGCATTTTTCGATTTAGATGCCGCATTGATAAAAAACATGAGAGTTTTGGACTGCCCAAGCGGGGCGAGTTCATTTATAGCCGAAGCAAAGAGCAGAGGAATAGCGGCGTCAGGGTGCGATATTTTGTACTGTTATGATCGCGATGCGTTGCGTGCGCAAGGGGAAAAAAGTATAGAAAAAATCTATGCTGATACGAGTTGGATGGCGGATAATAATTTTGACTTTTATCACTCTATAGAGAGACATCAAGAGCATCGAGTAGGGGCATTAGAAGCATTTTGTGCCGATTATAATACCAAAGATTATTGGTTTGCGGAACTTCCGAAATTGCCGTATGCTGATAATAGCTTTGATTTGGTACTGAGTTCGCATCTATTGTTTGTCTATGATGATAGATTGGACTTGGCGTTTCATGAAGCCTCAATCACTGAGATGTTGCGGATAGGAAATGAGGTGCGTATTTTCCCACTGGTCGATTATAAAAACTCCCGTGTGGATGAACCCGATAATCTCAGCCCCTTTGCTTATCAGATTGCTGAAAAATTCGGTGGTGAGATTGTCAAAGTCGGATTTGAGTTTCAAAAGAATGGAGGGTATATGTTGAGGATAAAACGGTAAAGGTTATGGGTGTCACCTGACACATCAAATTTGCCAACTCTCCTGAGTTGGAGCACTTTATTGAATCTGCATTCCCACTCAGAGAGTGGGAACGAGGTAAATTTGAAATTTGAATGATGGGTTGGGTTAGGCAAAATTAAAACTGCAAGTCTTTGATAAGATCAATTTGCTTATCAGTTATTTCTAAAAGACAAAATACATAACCTGCTATTCCACC